>NZ_JCAIJG010000205.1:0-7253 GCF_059735615.1 Desulfosporosinus sp. Tol-M2 | reverse complement strand
TATGTTTTGATTGCAATAATGTTTCTCCTGAGCCTGATTTTACCGGGAACGGTCTTTCACTTCTGGTCCTGGTCAGGGATTAAGCCTGATTTACTCATGTTACTCACGATCTATATTGCCATGCACCATCGTCTCCCTTCCGGTGTGCTTTGGGGACTGGGCGCAGGTTTATTAGAGGACTTATATTTGGGGCGCTATATTGGCATGTATACGCTTACGCTTGCGGTGGTTGCTTTTTTAAGCTATTGGCTCGCCGAGCATTGGTATAGGGATAATTTCCTTCTAACGCCGTTCATGGCTTTTTTGGTTACCGCAGTGGGGCAAATGTTGGTCGCCTTTTTGAGTCTTGGAGCAGGGCTTCAATGGTCTCCGGGGGATATCTCGCGCTCGGTGATTGGGGTATCCTTCTACAATGCAGTCATGGTTCCGATAACTTATCCTTTGATTCACCGGTCATTCCTGTACGGATGGCTGCGCTATCGACCGAGATATGAGAGATAGGAGGAAGTTTCTTAGCCCGTTCGCACACGTTCGGAGAAAGTGTATTAGCAACACTTTCTCTGGCTTGGGTCTCCACGGGGAAGGATACGACCTAGGGCTATGGTGATGTTTGCGATTATTGACGCATACGTGCTTTGAGTGCTACCTAGACGAAGAAATTGCCTCGAAGATCAATCCGTTCTTCGATTCGCAGAATCGAATTCACAAGTCGAACCTCGTGCCTCGCGCCTCGAGCATCGATAAGGGAGGAGTTTTTTGACATGGATGACAGAGAACGAAAGCCTTATGTTTCACGTCTTATAGGTTTGGGCATCGTGGTGGTTCTCGTTTTTTCTATTTTGGGCGTTAATCTCTGGCGCTTACAGATTGCCCAAGGATCTTACTTTGCCGCCAAAGCCCAGGGGAACGTCATGAAGCGGGTGAAAGTGCCGGCCACACGAGGTGATATTGTCGATCGCAATGGGAAGCTTTTAGTGACGAGTGTTCCGGAGTTCGTTCTTAACTTGGACTGGTTGGATTTGCAGCAGATCGACAACGGTGATTGGAGAGATGTGGTTCGCCGCTTAGCGTCTTACATCAAACCCTACTGGCCTATTCCGACCCAAACTGTGGAATTGATCACCGACGACATCTTGGCGAATATCCAGAATCATCAGTGGGAACGCTATCGCCCAGTCGCGATTCATAATGATGTTCCCCCTGAACTCCAATCGATTATAGCTGAGCATCAGGAGGATCTCCCGGGTGTGAGTGTCGATGCGATTCCAGTTCGTTATTACCCTGAAAAAGTACTGGGGGGTCAATTTCTTGGCTATGTCCGCGAGATAGCGGCGGAGGAAATTGAGCAGTTTAATAAGAAGGACAATGCACAAAAAGAGGATTTTGAGTACACACAGGGAGATCTGGTTGGTAAGGTTGGGGTGGAAAAAACATATGATTTTTGGCTGCGGGGGAAAGAAGGGGAACAACAAGTCGAAGTGAATAATAACGCCCGTCCAATTACCAAACAGCTCATTGAAGCGCCCGTTGCGGGCAAGACAGTCCAGCTGACGATTGATGCTGATTTGCAAAAGGTAGTGGAAGATACACTTGATGAGCGGATAGCGATTATTCAAGAGACTAATCCCAACGCTCATGCCGGGGCCGCCGTCGTATTAGATGTTAATACCGGTAAGATTCTGGCTATGGCTTCGCGGCCGGGAATGGATCCCAACGAATTGACGGGTAATATTACCACGGCCATCAGGGATAAATACTGGCCGCAAGACCCCCAACAATCCTCACAAGCAGCATCCCTGAACCGGGTGTTGTCCGGAGCATATGCCCCGGGTTCGGTTTACAAAATGATAACAGCAATGGCGGCCTTACAACTCAAAGTGACGACACCGGAGGAGCAGATTCATGATGTCAAGTCTTCCTTGGGGGGGGCTGAGTCTCAGGCAGCAGGTTTCGCGGAATGGGGAGGAAATTATTTTGGACATGTTAACCTAACTCGTGCGTTGGCCAAGTCCTCTAATATTTATTTTCAAGTGATGGGTCGCCGTGTCTTTGAGGCTAGTCCGGAAACGATGCGCCAGATCAGTAATGAATTCGGTTTAGGTGTCCTAAGCGGCGTCGATTTACCGTATGAAGTTAAAGGAATCTCCCCCTCGCCGGAATGGAAGAAGGCGTACAATGGTCCTACCTATGAGAAATTACGCGATAAGAAGTTGGCGGAGATTGAGAGTAAGTACGCCTCCCAATTGGCAGATGCCCCGGATACGAAAGCGAAGCAGAAGCTGCAAAGCGAGAAGGACTTAGAAATTAATCAGGTAAACCTTTGGTATAAACAAGAGGTTTATTTTAATGTGAATTGGAGACCCCATGATAGTTATAATAGTTCCATCGGGCAAGGGGATAATTTTTATACCCCGTTGCAGTTAGCAAATTATGTAGCAACGATAGCAAATGGCGGGAAACATTATCGTCCGTATATTGTCGATAAAATTTTGGATCCAATTAGCGGGGAGACGGTTCAGCAATACGAACCTCACCTACTCAATTCAGTATCGGTTTCTCCGGACGTCCTGGATTCGGTTAAAAAAGGGATGCGCGCTGTTATGACCGGGGAAGGGACAGCCAATTTTCTCTTCGAAGGTTACGACCCTGTGCCGGAGTTTTCCGGGGGAGGTAAAACGGGAACCGCGCAGCTCGGGTCCAAAGATTCGAGCGGTGCGGAGATATTCAACGGTTTGTTTGTGGCCTTTGCTCCTTATGATCATCCTCAGCTTGCCTTCGCCGGGGTCGTTGAATATGGGGGACACGGCGGAGATACAGCAGGTTACGTCGCTAAGGCAGCTTTTATGAAGTATTTTGACTGGAAGAGCGCGAATGGGAGCTAAAAAAGGGGAATTTTTCCACGTTTTTCTTCATAGTTTTCACTTGTAAAAAAAGGAATTGGGACAGGCTTGTAGAATTTATAAGAAGCACTAAATTAAGATTAAAGATTGGGGATTGTGCAGATTGACACGGACTGAACATGTGGCACTTAAAGGCACTCGCGAAGGATTGGTATTGTATCTTGATCCAACTGCGGACTTTGAAGTGCTAATGAATGAACTTACTAAGCTATTGAAGAATTCTGTTCAATTCCTGCAAGGTGCGAGCGTACGGTGCTATGCTGGGAAAAAGGAATATACTGAAGACGAACACTCGATGTTGGGGACAATTCTAAGGGAACAGCAATTAAAACTCGTGGGCTGGTTGACCTCGGAAGAAGTGTTCGTACCAGGTAAGTTCCAATCCCATGCGACAGAGGACAAAGAAACGCGTCTTTGGGAGGAAGGGATGGTGGAAGGAAGCTGTCTCTTTGTGGAGCGCACACTTCGTTCCGGGAAAAGCATGCAATTTGATGGTCATATTGTTGTTCTGGGTGACGTTAATCCCGGAGCGGAAATTATTGCAACCGGTAACATTGTCGTTTTAGGGTCCCTTCGGGGGGTTGCCCACGCTGGAGCGACGGGTGAGCGGAAAGCCTCAGTAAGCGCATATTATTTGGCCCCTACCCAATTGCGTATTGCGGATTTAGTGACTAGGGCTCCGGAGGAGGAAGCCTACGGACGGGGTCCGGAAATTGCCAGAATCAAAGATGGCCAATTAATTGTCGAAGCGGCTGGAACAAATGTATGGCGTGGCAAGACCTGATAACGGAAAGAATAAATCTAGGTGGAAAGGTAGGTCTAAATATGGGTGAGGTAATCGTAGTAACTTCCGGAAAAGGGGGCGTAGGCAAGACGACGACATCCGCAAACATTGGTACAGGACTGGCTAACGCAGGGCATAATGTCGTCCTGGTCGATACGGATATCGGTTTGCGTAATCTGGATGTGGTGATGGGACTGGAAAACCGTATTGTATACGATTTAGTGGATGTGACCAGTGGGAATTGCCGTCTAAAACAAGCACTTATAAAAGATAAACGTTTTACGAATCTCTTTTTGCTGCCAGCTGCACAAACTAAAGATAAAACAGCCGTTACTCCCGAGCAGATGAAACTCTTAGCCACAGAGCTGAAAGAGGAATTTGATTATGCAATCATTGATTGTCCGGCGGGAATTGAACAGGGATTCCGCAATGCGATTGCCGGTGCTGACCGGGCGATTGTTGTTAGCACGCCGGAAGTCAGTGCTGTGCGGGATGCCGATCGGATCATTGGCCTTTTGGAAGCAGCTGAACTGAGAAATCCCAAATTAATCATCAACCGGATTCGTCCTGAAATGGTTAAGAGGGGAGATATGATGGATATCTCGGATATCCTGGATATTTTAGCCGTTGAACTTCTCGGGGTCGTTCCTGAAGACGAGAGTATCGTCATTTCTACGAACCGCGGCGAACCGGCAGTTATGGATCAAACCTCAAAAGCGGGCGAGGCCTACCGGAGGATCTCAAGGCGGATTAAAGGGGAAGAAGTACCCCTGATAACTCTGGATGTGCCGCAAGGAATTATGGATAGACTGAAGAGACTCGTTGGCTTACGCTAACCGTTCGGTACGGAGAGGAGGAATCGTCTTTGTTAGAATTTATCAGCCGAATGCTTGGCAGGGGAAGTGCCTCGAGCAAGACGGTGGCTAAAGAACGCCTTCGGCTCGTTCTGGTTCATGACCGTGCCTGCATTTCGCCTGTCATGCTCAATAAATTAAGGGAAGATATAATCAAAGTTATTTCTAACTACATGGAAATCGACGAAGCTGCGCTCGAATTCAATCTATGTCAGGATGAACGCGAAGTGGCGTTAGTTGCCAATATTCCTGTCGTCAAGATGAAGCGGGACTACGCCGCCAAGGGATAATCTGAAAGAGCCTTCCAACACCTACGAAAAGTGATGGAAGGTTTAATTATTAATTAAGCGCTACTTTGTTACCCCAGCCCAATTCCCTCTGATTTCCGGCTTCTGACTTCTGATTTCTGGCTAAAGATGTGTTATAATTGGGAAAGTATCAGGGTTCATACAATAACCAGAGGGGAATTATCGTGGATAGACGCACACTGAAAAACCTGGACTTTTTATTTATCTTCGTTACGTGTTTGTTATTGATAGCCAGTCTCCTGATCTTGAGTACGGCTTCATTTAATGTGCTCGAATCAGATCCTTTGCACTATGTCAAGTCGCAAGCCATTTGGATTATGATCGGTATTGGCATTGCAACGCTCATTGCCGTGATCGATTATGAGAAATGGCGAACGTATCGGTGGTGGATTTATGGCTTTAATATCACGTTGCTCCTGGCCGTGATTTTTTTGGGGGACGAAAGAAATGGGGCAGTTCGTTGGATAGCGACTCCCTTTGGCTTTAATATCCAACCCTCAGAATTCGCCAAAATCTTCATAATTCTTACCCTCGCGGATTTCTTAGCCGTCCGCCAAGGAAAACTCAACAATTATAAGGATTTTGTAATGCCCTTTCTGATCGTACTCCTCCCCATGCTGCTCATCTTCAAGCAGCCTGACTTAGGAACAACCTTGGTTTTTTTGGCGATATTTATCGGGATGATGTTTGTAGCGGGAGCAAATCCCAAGAAATTCGGAGGGCTGTTACTGGGAGGAGCAGTCATTGTGGGGGTAGCGCTCTGGCTCCACTTCGCGACGAATCTACCTGGGTGGCTGTACTGGGCTCAAGGACTACCTCTTCCTATGGAAGATTACCAGTTAAAGCGCTTGACTGTTTTTAGGAACCCAGCAGCTGATATATCCGGAGACGGATATCATATCATCCAATCTATTTGGGCTATTGGGTCTGGAGGGTTATGGGGAAAAGGGTTTCGAATGGGAACACAAGGCCAGTTGAACTTCCTGCCGGAGCATCACACGGACTTTATTTTTTCCGTCGTTGGAGAAGAATTCGGCTTTATTGGGACGATCACCCTACTCTTTCTCTTTTTGATCTTCCTCCTACGCAGTCTTAGTATAGCCTTAAAAGCGCGAGATGCTTACGGCATGTTGATTGCCACGGGTGTGGTTTCAATGTTTACCTTTCATATATTGGTCAATGTCGGTATGACCTCCGGGATAATGCCGGTAACAGGAATTCCACTCCCCCTTATCAGCGCGGGCGGAAGCTCCATGTTATCAAACATGGCTGCGGTGGGATTAATGTTGAGTGTTAATCTAAGACGCCGACGGCTTATGTTCTAATCGAACCTAGAACCTCGAACTTCGAAATTGAGGTTCTATTTCTTTTGCCCTTTCATAAACTATTAAGGGAATGTACGAGCTTGATCAAGGTTCGAGGATCGAAGTTTGAGGCTCGAATCGAAGCGAACAAGTTCGCAATATTTGAAGTCTTAAAGTATAATTTCGTTTTTCGATTCGCAGAATCGAATTCGAAGATCGAATCTCGGACTTCGAACATCGAACTTCGAAATGGGGTGGGGGGATGAATCCGTTTGAACGCTGGGATGACTGGGAATGGGAACGGGCAATCCAAGAAGTGGGAAAAGAACCGGGGCGGAACAAATTGGAACCACGCCTTAATCAGCAACCCGGACGATCTCGACGTCCTGTCAAGGCAGGATGGGGGGATTTTTTTAAACATTGGAACGGAACTCAGAAGCGCACCATCTTAGCTGCGACCTTATTTTTATTGGTTTTCTTTAGTGCCAACAGTACAGACCCATTTTCAGGAACTATTCATTCAATATACCAGAGCGCTATGAACTCGGGTAATTATTACACAGCCTTAAATGGTATGGCTAAAGAAGCCTTGTCCCTGGGTGGCGTCGTTAGTAAGAATGTTCCAGTTGATGTCAGGATGAAAGGTCAGTTTTTACCCCCTATTTCCGGGAAAGTCGTCGCTGCTTTTGGAGAAGTGGGGGATGGGAGAAGCAATGCTCTGGGTTCAATTCATAACGGGATTGATGTGGAGAGTGCTTTAGGAGTACCGGTGGTTTCGCCTGCAGCAGGGGTGGTTACCGCAGTGGGGGAAGATTCCCAACTTGGGAAGATTGTAAAACTGGATTTTGGGGATGGCTGGACCACAGTGCTTGGTAATCTTGGTGATATTTCGGTTGTCAAGGGTCAGCGGATCGAGAAAGGCGGTGTTCTCGCGACAGTCGGTCTTTCCGCACCTTTAAAGAAGCCCTGGCTTCACATTGAACTGAGAAAAAATAACGTCCCGGTCAATCCTATACCTTATCTAACCCCTGCACAATTGTAAGGGCACGTGTAATCGTGGTTCGATGTTCGATGCGCGAAGTTCGAGGTACGAATTGAAGCGA
>NZ_JCAIJG010000120.1:30181-46449 GCF_059735615.1 Desulfosporosinus sp. Tol-M2 | reverse complement strand
AGGCATAAAGCAATTCACAAGGGGGGATAAGAGAGATGTTGGATATGCATGTTCATCTTCTTGGGCACAACGATCGGGAGGCAAACCGGGAAAACATTCGGGCATTTTTGGATAAAGCGTCCCGCTGCGGCTTAAAAGAAATTGGATTTGCCGATCATGACTATTACTGGGATCAAATGAACTTCCCTTTGATACGGGAAGTGGCGGCGGATTATCCTGGTTTAGCTGTTCGTATTGGTTTGGAGGCCGAATACCGTCCTCACGAAGAAGGAAGAATTAAACATCTGCTGGGACAGTTTCCGTTTGATTTTGTGATAGGATCAGTCCACGAGTTTGACGGATGGGCTTTTGATATGCCGGAAGAGGAACCCATTCATCATAAAAAAGATGCGGATAAGCTTTATGCCCGGTATTTTGAAGTTGTAACGCTAGCCGCTAAAAGTGGGCTATTTACAACGATCGGGCATTTTGATCTCATTAAACTATTTGGGGTCAGGCCAAGGAAGGATATTTTAACGCTGGCGGATGAAGCATTAACAAACGTTGCAGAGCGCGGCTTAGTCCTGGAAGTGAACACGAATGGCAGGTATAAGCCCGTTGCAGAATTTTACCCGGAGAGACGCCTGGTTGAGGAAATAAGGCGACGGGGGATCGAGTTCACCTTAGGGTCAGATGCTCACTGTGCACAGGTAGTCGGTCGGGACATTGAGGAAGCGAGTCGGATGCTGCATCAGATCGGGGTTCACTCGATAGTTGGGTTTGCAAGTCTGGAAAAAGTTAGTTATAAACTCCACTAAATAGGGTTCCATTATGCTTATAACCAGGGAATAGACTTTACATTTCGGTGAAACACTAAAGATGTGTGTGTAGCCGGTATGTGAAGGAGACGAACAAATGCCTTGGATTGAAATCGAACTTTCCCCCCAAGTAGAGTGGAACGAAGATGGCCTTGAGGATTGGACACTTGCCCTGGGAGCCTTTTTGACGGAAAGAGGCACTGGATCAAATCCTCTGATTAGGGTGTTACCGGGGTATAATATTGTTCAATTAGGGGAAGCGGGAATTGGAGAACTTATTTTAAGCAGCTCTGAGCGGCTGGTCATATTGGACGGATTATCGCTAAAGGGAAATTTAGAATGTGATTTTGCCCGTTTCGTGGTACGTTTTGCCCGCCAAATGGGGGCTGTAGGGGTTTGTGTTTCTAATGCAAGTTACAAGCAAAGGTGTTTCTGGCAGAAACTAGGCGGAGTTATTCAACCGGATCCAGTTCCTTTGCAGGAGTCCATTCGTCGAGGTAAAGTAGCTATAGAACATCTTACAAACTTTAGTTTACTCGTGACTTATGAGGGTAAACCAGTACTATGCCTGGAACCGATTACGTGTAATGCTCATGCGCCCAGGCTCGTCAGCCTTGCTCAACGTCGGTTGGAAAAAATGTATGGCGGAACTCCGTTGGGATTTGCAAGTCGGATGGCTGTTCATTGTCCTTGGAATATTTCTTGTGAACAATGGGATGATTTCTTGTCTTTTAGCAGACTACAGGCTTTCGACTTGTTGGAAGGCCTTGTTAATACTTGTCAGGAAGGATAGGCGCTCTAATCTCAAACGTCCTGGTCGAGACATAGCTTGCGTATGATAGGGAAGAGAAGAGATTATTTGTTTCATATTCTAAAGTTATATATAATAAGACAATAATTTAGATAGATGGGGGACTGGGAGGGGTGGACAATATGGCTGCAAATGAATTGGCTCATGAATTAGCGCGCACACTGAAAGAGTCGGATGAATTCAAGCATTTTCTTAAATCTAAAGCAAAGGTTATGAGTGATGCTAATAATCATAAGATGATTCAGGAGTTCCAACTTAAGCAATGGGAGATTCGCGAGGCTCAGATGTTGGAGACTGAGATTAGTGAGGAGAGGCAACAAGAGTTAGAACGATTATATAGTTTGGTGAGTTTAAACCCTGCGGCAAGAGAGTATTTGGAAGCAGAGTTTGAAGTATCACGCATGGTCAATGATATTCAGAAAATAATAGGAGAGGCGATTCAAGACGCTATGCCGATAGGTTTTGAGGAGCTTGCTCTCTGAACGAGTGGGCCCTTGGCCGGTACACTTAAGGGAAATGTAAAGTAGTGCGTTTTTGGCCAAACAAATGACGACAGGGCCGTTACCGCTAGTGACCACGCTGCATGGTACAGATATCACGTTGGTGGGTGCTTCCGAAGAGTTTAATCTGTTAACACGGTTGGCACTGTGGGCTAGTAACCAAGTGACGGTAGTTTCTGCTGTGCTGGCAAGGGAAAATGTGTATTTTCCAGGAAATGAGAGCATACTAGAATTATGCAAATTATTTGTACGGAAATACACAAATAGGGGGTTAGAGTAATGTTGGAAAAATGTCGTGCCTGCGGTTTTGAACATGAGGATTTAGGCCATATTCTTTTTCGACGGAATCATGTGAGTAATCGAGTTTTACCTTATTGTTCACATTGTCTGCGTCGACTTTATCAAGTGCCGTATAGGCCTGAGCGTATTCTCTAATTTATTGCCCAGCGTCTTAGGTAATGATAATAATAACGTTTTGCTTGCCCTTTTTCCGTTGCTTTGATATATTATTTTTGAAGTTAAGAATAAGGGGGATTTTGTACATGGCATACGTTATTAATTCTGAATGCATTAGCTGTGGAGCTTGCGAAGGGGAATGCACAGTTGCTGCAATCAGTGAGGGCGATGATATATTTGTCATTGATCCGGAACTCTGCATTGACTGTGGGGCTTGCGCCACTGTTTGCCCTGTTGAGGCGCCAAATCCAGCTTAATCATCAAAATATCGGTATGTGAATTTTATAAAAAGGAGAGTATGAACACTCTCCTTTTTATTGACAAATATTTTATATTAATCTAAAAACAAAATTAAAATCATTTTAAAGTAAAAATAATGAAAGAAGATGCTAACATGGATGCGATCGAGATTCTTAAACAATTGAAGGATAAAGGCGTCCGTTTTACACCGCAGAGACAGGCAATCTTAGAGTACCTGCTGGAAACGGAGTCCCATCCCACTGCAGATGAAATATATCATCATGTTAAGGCAAAATTTCCAGGGGTCAGTCTGGGAACGATTTATAATACACTGAACATGCTTAAAGAGCATGGGCATCTCTTGGAGTTGTCTTATGGTGATATGTCTAGTCGTTTTGATGGCAATCCAAAGAACCATTATCATATCGTTTGTTTGAAGTGTGGACTGGTGACCGATTACCATTGTCCTTTAATTGATATGGATCAAGAAGTTATGGCGGAATCCGGTTTCCTGATTAGAGGGCACCGCATGGAGTTTTACGGAATCTGCGCAGAGTGTTGCAATGATGAGAAACTTAAATATGTTTAATCGTCGATTAATAATCTTTATTGCTTTACTGGCGTTGACATTTGGAACACTTTGGTGGAACTGGCGGAGTCCTATAGGAGAATCCCTTCAAACGGAGCAAAGTATTTTGAGCGCCGCAAGGTATTCACAGAATTTAAACGGGAGTTGGGATCAGTTTTCTTCGCTGCGTCAGGCTTGGACGACGGAATACGAACCCCAGTTGGGAAAGCTTGATAAGTTATTATTGACTGATGGATCGCCGATAACGTTACCTTCAAGTGAGAGAATTTCAGTAGTTGCTAAACGTTTTCAAATCCCGGGAGAATGGAGCTCCCGGACCATGCTGCTTACCTTTAATGGGGTACAGGGACATGCAACCGTCTACTTAAATGGGATCGCCAGCAGCCAGAAAGTCGGGGAATTTGAAGGCAGCGGCGGTGCGGACGGATTCGAAATTCCGGCGAAGGCGTTTCGCTACGGAGAGGATAACATTCTGATAGTCGAACTTGCCGGAAGCACAGGGCAACGCACTATGTTGTTAGGTTTCGATTGGCCGAAATCAGGGAAGATCACCGGTAACATTCGTTTAGACGCAGTGGTGGAAACGACCCTAATGACGCCACAGGTAGATGTCTCCTGGCAAGAAACTACCGCGCAAATAATAGTAAAGACGTATTTACAGCATCATGGCTTTGCGCAGGTTGGACCTTGGACGATCTACGGTGTGCTTTCGGATGGGTCAGCCGGCATAGCGGAACAGACACTTACGGTGAACGCTCAGGAAGGTACAGATAATCAACCGGTGATTTTGACCTTTTCTGTACCGAATGCAAGGCGTTGGACAATGCAAACGCCATTTCTCTATCAGTTGTATATAACGGTCACTAACAGCAAAGGAGACCTTGATGATTTGGCATTGCCTTTGGGTCTCCGTTCCATCGCACTTACTTCAGGGGAGTGGGTATTAAATGACCAAGTGATCCCAATTAAAGGAGAGGCTTTGACCGTTCGGGAGGAGTCTTGTCTAAGACATACCGGGCAGTTGGAGTCCTGGTTAAAATCCGAACAACAAAAAGGGATAAACCTCGTCTATTTTATCGGCCAGATTCCAGATGAACTCTGGCTGCAAGCGGCTGATCGAGTGGGTATGGGGGTGTGGGCTGAATTACCCGTAGAGTTGATCCCATCTAATCGACTGCCCCAACCAAATGTTTTTCAAAAAGTTGTTGCCGAGAAAATGCTTCATCCATCCCTTTGGGCTTGGACGGTCGGGAAAGGTTTAGACACCGACGACCTGGCTCAAACGTATTTCCGTCAGGCAGTAAAAGAGGTTCAACCCAATTTGGCTTTTGTCATTAAAACAACCTCTGCAGTTCTCCCGGGGCTTTCTGCGGAGCAGGCAATCAATATTCAGGGAAATAAGCTTCAAGGAGTATGGGGGGAAGTGACGACAGAAAACCCTACGACCTTAAGTGCGGGGTGGGTTCAGGAACCTTTTGTTGCTGGAATATGGTCGTTGTTAATGATTTTTCTGGTTTGGATGAACATCCGGTCGGTAACCTGGCGCTATAAAGAGATCTCCGAACGAAAACCCAGACGACGTTTGCGCAATGCCTGGTTCTGGAATGGGTTGTTCGTTTTTGCCCGTCAAGGGATGTTAGCTGGGTTGGTTACTTCTGGAATATTTCGTATCCCGATCGATGTGAATCCGTGGTTAGCGCATTTATGGCCGGGAATTGATTTGCTGCAGGCTCAGTCCCCCTGGCTGATCTGGGCGATGTTAAGTGTGTTATTCATGCTTATTCGGATGCTTCAGGTTGGTGTGGCGGCTCCACATATGCCTGATGTTCCACACTCGGTGGCTCTTGTTTATTGGTTGGAACGACGCTACTACTTTGCCGTATTTATCTCAATCGGGTGGGCTTTGCTGCCCTGGGGGGTCCCGTTCTATACACTAATTCCCGGGTATTTTTTTCTTGTGTTCCTGTTTCTGCCCATTCGTATCCGTGATATCCGCCGGATCGGTGGGCATTATCGAGTATTTTTATGGGTACCCGGAATCATTGCTTGTGTCTTGTTTTTTTGGGCCTCATTTCATTACGCAGATTGGATTTATTTGTGGCACACGCTGAGGCCGTAGGGAGGAAGTTTCTTAGCCCGTTGGCACACGTTCTGAGAAAGTGTATTAGCCCAGTCGCACACGTTCCATCGCTATTCGCTTGACGCTAAGGCTAAAACGCAAACCTCTGGGCTTTCTGCATGTAAACCAATGCGTTTCTTGTCGCCTTATCGTCTGCGCTCATTGACGCGATTCCTCTCTCCGTGCTCCCTAAGCTGGGGTACGCATGTAACCCAACGCGGTTCTTAACGCCTTATTGGTCGAATGCTATTCCATCCTTGGCACCGCGGCATCAGTCTATCCTTAGACAAGTCTCCGGAGCTTTAGCGAGCGGGCAATTAATTCCATTCATCCCATCCCAACTTATTACTTTGAATTATGATCACGAGAATAGACAACATAAAGATGGACTAGGCTTATGATTTAACATAGAATGTAATGAACTAATGAAATAGGAAGTGGTTTTGATATGCAAAAAGAAAGCTTTAAACCTCAGTTCCTGGCAACGGGGGTTGGAAGTTTGCCCCTAACCAATGGCGAAGATGCTTTAGATTTGATTTGGAAAAGTGTTCCACTCGCGCCACATTGGCCTCAACTTCCGCGACTTGGAGCAGAAAGTTCTTTTGTTGGGCAATATCTCAACGCTCTGATTGAAACTGGAGTCATAGCGGATGTAAAAGATCCGAAATTTCAAGTCGAGGCGACGGATTGGGTAGAGCGGATGACAGACTTCTATACGCTGTATTTAGAGGCGATTGAAGGTGATCAACATGCCCTGGAACGCTTTGGATTCAGCTCACGGGGTGGTGAAGGGTTTGAAGTTTTTTGCCGTAATCTCGAACATTACGGAACAAGGGATGCAGTAATTTTAAAGGGGCAGCTCATTGGTCCGTTGACCTTGGGAATGCAGATCACGGATAAAAGCAGACGGTCAAGTTATTATGATGATACTCTCCGGGATATGCTGGTTAAGACTCTTGCCTTGCATGCTGAGTGGCAGACTAAACGGCTCAGCCGGTTTGGCTTACCTGTGCTAATGACGATTGACGACCCGGAGCTTTATGGTTTTGGAGCTTCAACCCATATTACGTTGAAAAGCGGGCAATTAATTGAAGAGCTGAATGCGATTGTTGAGGGGATCTTGCGGCAAGGCGGAATTGCCGGTGTGCATGTCTGCGCAGGGATGGATTGGGCCCTTCTTTTTGACTCAAAGGTTCAGGTAGTGAATTTTGATGCCTATGGTTATATGCAGAGCATGATGGCCTTAGCGGAGCCACTAAATACATTTTTAACACGTGGAGGAATCCTTTCCTGGGGAATTGTCCCCACAAATCCAATTGCCTGGGAAGAAACTGCTCAAAGCCTTAAAATTCGTTTGGAAAACAACATAGAGGAACTCGTTAGACGTGGTGTCGATGAATCCCTTCTTCGCCAACAAAGTATGTTAACACCGAGCTGTGGAACTGGAACGCTTCCCATAGAATTGGCGGAACATGTCTATAAACTTCTATCTGAACTAGGGGGACCAGGGGGATTCGTATGATATGGCGCTCGGTGCATACGACGCAAAGCAAACTTGCCGTGTAAACTCCTAAAGGTTGTAATAGTGAAATTTTATTTAATTTATGTACAAAGAGCTGCCCCTTTAGGGCAAGTTCTTTTTATTTTAAAGTAGTTAAAGGTACAAACACATTATCCAACACTTACCATATATTGTTAATAGCTAAAGAGAAGAAACAACCGCATAAATACAACATCAGAGTTTTGATGTAATTAAAGGAGGAAATTAATATGGAATTACGTTCCGTTGCTTATAATCCTACTCAAGCCCCTGGAATGCAGGGTATGCAAGGTATGCCCGAAATGATGCCTGGAATGCATGGAATGCACGGAATGCATGGAATGCAGATGGCCCCAGGGATGTATCCGCCCGCTGGTATGGTCAATCTTGACGTAGACGCGGACCCGGGTTATGCTAGTTATGATGTCGGTGGCCCTATGCCTTGCTCTCCGTGCGGTCATCATCATCATCATCCTTGCCCGATGCCGACGCCTTGCCCTGAAAATATAGTCTATGTAGTGAAAAAAGGGGATACCGTTTACAAGATTGCCAAACGCTATGGGACGACGATGGAAGCCATTATCTCAGCAAATAACTTGCGTAACCCAGATCTTATTTATCCGGGACAAATCTTATTAATACCAACGGGATCTACAGGGGAGTTTCGCGGCTAAAGCATACGCCCTGAACGCGATATAAGCATAACGATGTAATAAAGAACCTGAACCCTGAGCAAAAGCTTGGGGTTCAGGTTTGCTTGTCAGGTCAGAACCATCATTATCCCGACAATCTCTAGTAACGCATAGGGGCCCTGTTTTTTATTTATAGAATATTCGAGAATAAATATCTATAATTCTCCGTATAGAATGAAATTCGACAAAGCTTAACAATCTAATGTATACGAGGGGTAAAGGACCTTCTCTCTCATTCAAAATATTTGTTAAAAAGGATTTAGATTTAGGGTTGCAGGATAATCTTTATGAGTGTAAAATAAGTGGGGTAGAGTGGCACAAAGTGGGGCGGAAGATTACGGCAGTGGGGCAAACAATATGTTTATTGGGAAATACATACATACAATTGATGGAAAGGGCCGGTTGATTGTTCCGGCAAAATTCCGTGAGGCCTTGGGAGAACATTTTATTGTGACCAAAGGCTTAGATCACTGTTTGTTTGTTTACCCTCCTGTAGAATGGAATACCTTGGAAGAGAAGTTACGCGCTTTGCCGTTTACCCAACCTGATGTTCGTGCTTTTGTCCGTTTCTTTTTTTCAGGGGCCACGGAATGTGAACTGGATAAGCAGGGAAGAATCCTCTTGCCGGCTGATTTGCGTGACTATGCGCAGTTGGAGAAAAATCTGGTTCTGGTTGGTGTGTCGAGCCGGGTTGAGATTTGGAGCGAGACACTTTGGACAGAATACAGTCGGCAAGCTGAAAGCGCTTATGCCAGTGCTACTGAATCCCTGGTACAGCTGGGTATATAGAAAGGAACGGATTTCCTTGGATTTTCATCATGTCACTGTTTTGTTAGATGAAACGGTTAAAGCGGTAGTTACGAACCCCTCGGGTACATATGTTGATTGTACACTGGGTGGGGCCGGACATAGCAAAATGATCTTAACGAAGCTCGATACATCAGGAAAACTGATTTGTTTTGATCAAGATGCTCTGGCGATTAGGCACGCGAAAGAAATCTTTGGCAAAGATGAACGGATCACCTTAGTCAAGCGAAACTTCGAATATCTGGAAGAAACCCTAAAAGAATATGACTTACTGCCTGTGAATGGGATTTTGTTTGATTTAGGGGTCTCCTCTCCCCAACTGGATGAAGCTGAACGCGGTTTTAGTTATCTGCAGGATGCGCCCTTGGATATGCGCATGGATCCTTCGAAATCGTTAACCGCCCGGGAAATTGTGAATATGTGGCCTGAGGAGGAGCTGGCTGAGCTTATTTGGAAATTCTCTGAAGAAAGATGGTCCAAACGGATTGCTCGATTTATCGTCCAAACACGTAACGAGCGGTGTTTGGAAACATCGGGTGATCTGGTTCGGGTGATTAAAGCGGCGGTGCCTGCAGCGGTTCGAAGAAGTGGGCCTCATCCAGCCAAACGTACTTTTCAGGCAATCCGAATCGCTGTGAACGATGAACTGGGGGTTTTGGATCGAGTGTTGGATCAAGCACTGCGTTGTCTGGATCATGGAGGCCGAATCGCCGTGATAACCTTTCATTCACTCGAGGATCGTATTGTTAAAGATAGAATGAAATCCTGGCTTGGGCGTTGCACGTGCCCGCCGGAATTACCGGTTTGCCGGTGTAAGGCTGTTGCCTTGGCTAAGGTATTAACCCGAAAACCCGTTCTTCCCTCTGAAGAGGAAGTAGAGCAAAATCCACGTTCCAGAAGTGCTAAATTACGGGTCGCCGAAAAGATATAACGGTCTAAAGTAAAAGGAGGAGGAATACCATTGGTAGTAGCCCAGGAAAAGATTGAGTGGCAGGAGCCATTGAAGCGAAAATCCCGTGAGAGAAACCCTCGGCCCGCCAAGAAAAGTAGTCGGTTCTCCAAAGGAAAAAGCATTTTAGGATTGGCTTTAATTGTTGGGCTGACTGCTTCCATCGGGGCGGCAACGATCCAACTAACAGTTGTTCAGGGGGCAGAAGTACGGAACTTGGAAAAGGAGATTTCCACGATCAAAGTTCGGAAAAATCTTCTCCAGATGGAGGCTGATAAACTTCGTGCGGTAGGTCGGATTGAAAGTGAAGCACTGGCTATGGGCATGGAAAAACCTGCTGGGACAGTCTATGTGGCAGGTTCACTGCCTTCGCCCAGTAATCAAAAGGTGGCTCCGTCGACTCAAGCAGCAACACAACCTACTGAGGGTAAACCCACGGCATTAAAGCAATTGTCACAGCTATTTACGAGCTTCTTTGCTTCAACACAGCGTTAAGATAAAAGTGCTTTGGGTACGCGGAGCCTCCGAGGAATCGGGGGGTGAGGACAGACGGGTCCTTTTGTTGTCATGCGTAAACGGATCGCTTTTCTTTTTTTGTGTGTAAGTATTTTCTTTATTATCTTAGTAATTCGACTTGGATATGTGCAACTTAGTCAGGGAGCTGATTTACGAAAAAAAGCGGACGATTCTCATTTCCGTGGTGTACCAGTGGCGCCTAAACGCGGAAATATTGAGGATCGGCAAGGAAATGTCTTAGCTATGAGTATCAGTAGTGAAACGGTCTATGCCATACCGGCAGAGGTTAGGCAATCCGGCAGAGCCCAGGAAATGGCCCAGACCTTGTCTCCGCTATTAGGAAAATCCGCCTCGGAAATTGAACAGCATATAACGAAACGTACAGCGTTAGAATACATCCAAAAGCGGGTTAAACCGGAAGTGGCGGCTCAAATACGAGCTTTGGCGTTCCCGGGAATTGGAACCACCGAGGATAGCCAGCGGTATTATCCGTTTGCAACACTGGCGTCTCATATTATTGGATTTGCCGGGATTGACAATCAAGGTCTTGAAGGAATCGAGTTGACCAGAGAATCTGAGCTAAAGGGGATTGCCGGCAGTGTTCTCCAGGAATTTGGGGCCAATGGGATTCCTTTGCCCCAGGCGGAGCATCAGTATTTAGTGCCCAAACAAGGAAATACAGTGCGTTTAACCATTGATAAAAACATTCAGTTATTTGCGGAACGAGAGTTGCAGAAGTTGATGTCTGGCCAGGGTGCCAACATGAACGGAAAAGTACCAAAGAGTGCTTCTATTTTGGTCATGGATCCGGGTACGGGAGAAATGTTGGCTTTGGCTTCAGCACCGACCTTTGATCCCAATAATTATCAGGAAGCAGATCCCAGCGCCAGGCGAAATATCGCGATTCAGAACGGATATGAACCGGGGTCGACTTTTAAGGTTATTACTTTAGCGGCCGCCCTTGAGGAAAAGAAGATTAAGCTGCAAGAGGGCTTTTTCGATAAAGGGTCTTATACGGTTCTGGGTAAAAATGTGCGTTGTTGGAAGGCCGGAGGACATGGCAGCCAAACGTTTATTCAAGTAGCCGAGAATTCTTGCAACCCGGGTTTTATCGAGATGGGTCAACGCCTTGGAATGGATAATTTTTATAAATATCTGCGAAATTTTGGCTTTGGTCAGAAAACAGGGATAGAAATGTCTGGCGAAGCCCGGGGCATTCTTGCCAATAAGAAAAAAGCGACCGCGCTGGATTTAGCAACCATGTCCATCGGACAAACGAATAACGTCACGCCTATTCAACTATTGACGGCTGTGTCAGCAGTGGCGAACGGCGGAACCTTAATGAAACCACAACTGGTAAAAGAAATTGTCGGCCCCAGTGGAAAGGTGATCACTCCTTTTAAAAAAGAGGAAGTCAGACGCGTTATCAGTGAGGATACTTCAAAACTGGAACGTGAAGTCTTGGAATCCGTCGTGACCAATGGAACCGGGCGGCGTGCTTTTCTGCCGGGTTATCGTGTGGCGGGGAAAACAGGAACAGCTCAAAAAGTGGTCAACGGAGGATATATTCAAGGGGAGTATATCGCTTCGTTTGTGGCCTTTGCTCCGGCTGACAACCCTCGGTTGGCGATGTTGGCGGTAATTGACGGTATTCCATTCTATGGAGGAGTTGTCGCAGGCCCTGTGATCCAGAGCGTCATGCTTGATTCTTTGAGGTACCTCGGTATTAAACCAGATGCAGAGGCTCCTCTGACGCCCGGCAAACCCATGCCCGGACTTGAATTTCCACCGCTTAAGAAGGCGGCTGCCGTTCCTTCAGTCTTAGGCCTGCCAATAGCCGAAGCGCAAAAGATTTTGAATCAAGCAGGTTTTAAGGGGATGACGGAAGGTCAGGGTGAAATGGTACTTGATCAAATTCCCCATGGGGATACACAAGTTGAAGAGGGATCCAATGTACTCCTTTATCTGGGTGAGGATGCATCTACTCCTACGCTTGCCAATTGGTGGGAAGACGAGGATGAGGATATTGAAGCAATCCGTGGTCTGACGGGGCGTGTTCCTATTTCGGTCAGTCCCCTGGGACGTTAAGACAGAGGTTAGATGCCGGATGCCAGAAGTCAGATGCCGGAAGTCAGATCTATGGTATAGGCTTTTATGCGGACTCTGAGAAAGAAATAGAAGCAATGGAAAGTGGATGATCGGTTGGTTGGGTCTGCCGGAGGGGTAAATTGTCAATAATATAGAAAGCAATCAAGAGGATCCAGTGTACGGTCGACTTAAGAGCTTGGAGAGGAATGGTAATGAATGACCACAGGAAAAGCACTGGCGGAGATAATTAAAGGCATTGAGGTTCAGGCCTCATCTGGAAATAGTCAAGTCACCGTTCGTGGCATGTCAATGGATTCGCGGCGGGTCCAATCGGGTGATCTTTATGCCTGCGTGCCCGGATTTCAGGTTGACGGCCATAACTTCGCGGCTGAGGCTGTCGCTTCAGGCGCTGTGGCGCTAGTTGTGGAGCATTTTTTGCCACATAATGTTCCTCAAGTAAAGGTTTCTAATGTGCGCCAAGTTCTTGGGCTATTAGCGGCCAATGTGTATGACCATCCCAGTGAAAAGTTGGAGTTAGTCGGGGTAACGGGGACGAATGGGAAAACAACGATTACCTATCTTATTGAAAAAATCGGAATAAAGCACGGCAAGAAAGTTGGCTTAATCGGTACACTTGGTTCTCGAATTGATGGACGGAAAATTCCGGGGGAAAGGACAACACCGGAAGCCATAGAAGTTCAAAAGCTCTTGGGGGACATGGTTGCGGAAGGGGTAAACCTGGCTGTAATGGAAGTTTCCTCTCATGCCATGGATCTGGGACGCGTGTTAGGCTGCGAGTTTGACGCTGCAATTTTTACCAACTTAACACAGGATCATTTGGATTATCATAAGACAATGGCGGATTATCTTGACGCTAAAAGCAGATTATTTTCCAGTCTTGTCGGGAAGAAACAGCCCAAGCTCAGCATCTTAAATGGGGATGATTCCTCATTTAAGATGCTGAGTCAAGCTTCGGTTGCTCCGGTTGTTAGTTATGGGATGGATAATGAAGTAGATTACCGGGCAGAGAACGTGCAAGTCACCTCGGAGGGGGTAAGCTTTGCGGTAAGATCCCGTGCGGGCAGACAGGATATACAGTATTCCACGCCAGGGGTATTTAGCGTCTATAACGCCTTGGCTGCTTTTGTTTGGGGCGTTGAACGGGGTTATAGCCCAGGATCTGTTGCTGAAGCCCTGACGGAAATTCCGGGAGTACCGGGGCGTTTTGAAAGTATCCGTCTTGGACAGCCATTTCAGGTCATTGTCGACTACGCTCATACTCCCGACGGTTTAGAAAACGTTGTGCGCACAGCACGGGGGTTTACTAAAGGAAGACTCATTACAGTTTTTGGCTGTGGAGGAGACAGGGATCGAGGAAAACGTCCGCTCATGGGAGAGGCTGCCTCACTGTTGAGTGATTTTGTCATAGTGACTTCGGATAATCCACGTACGGAAGAGCCTGATCAAATTATCAAAGAGGTGCTTGTTGGAATTTCCGGAGTAGATCATCTTGCCTTGCGGGATCGGCGTGAAGCTATAGGGAGTGCTTGTCGCATGGCTAAGCCGGGAGATACTATTTTGATCGCCGGCAAAGGACATGAAACCTATCAAATCTTAGGGACAGAAGCCCATCCGTTTGATGACCGGGAAGTAGCGCGTGAAGAATTGAGGGGGCTGGGATATGGGTAAGTGGACAGTTGAGGCAGTTGCCAAAATCGCGAACGGTGCTTTGCTCGGAAACCCTGATTTAGAGGTTGCAGGGTGCGTTATCGATAGTCGTCAAGCTCAAGGCGGGGAAATGTTTTTTGCCCTGCCGGGGGAACGCGTAGACGGGCATGACTTTATAGAAGCTGCCTGGAAAAAAGGGGCATTCCTGGTGATTGCGGAGGAAACCCGTTTTCTGGGGTCTGCTCAGAGACCGTCTGTTCCTGAAGGCAAGGCCCTGCTTCTTGTAAAGTCGGTACTCACGACCCTTCACGAATTGGCCAAGGCTTGGCGTTTAGATCTCGGGGCCAAGGTGGTCGGAGTCACTGGGAGTAATGGAAAAACTACCACGAAGGATATGATTGGGGCAGTCCTATCTCAGCGTTTTCGAGTTTATCAAAATAAGGAAAATCATAATAATGAATTGGGGCTCCCTTTAACCGTTCTCAATGCACCGCTCGGTACGGAGATCTTGGTTCTCGAGATGGGAATGCGAGGTTTGGGTGAGATCAAGGCCTTATGTGATATCGCGAAACCGGATGTCGGAGTGATCACAAATATTGGGACAACGCATTTAGAACTATTACTGACGCAGGAGAGAATTGCCCGGGCGAAGTGGGAGCTAATTGAAGCTTTGCCGGCAGACGGCATTGGGATCATTAACGCCGACGATTTGTTCTCTGTCCAAAAGGCGAAGAAGGATCTCCATTCATTTCGATTCTATGGTCTGGAAGGTACTTTTGAAGAACCACACATAAAAGGGGCTCAGCTGCAACCTTGGGGGGCCTTGGGGACGACGTTCGACGTAACTTATCCGGGTGAAAAAACTACGGTCAATCTTCCGCTGCCTGGTAAACACACTGTCTTGGATGCCCTGGCAGCACTCGCTGTAGGAACAGTTTTTGGTGTTTCGTTGGCTGAAGGGTGTGTGGGACTGGGTAAGTTGGAATTGTCTAAAATGCGCTTGGAAGTACGGTTTGGGATCCTTGGAACCACTCTCCTTAACGATGTCTATAATGCGAATCCTACTTCGATGCAGGCTTCATTACAGGTTCTCAAGGAACGAGCGGGTGGAAATAAGACTCTCGCCATATTGGGTGAAATGTATGAACTGGGAAGCGCAGCGGAATCAGGTCATCGTGAAGTCGGAGAAACTCTTGCCAAGTTAGGAGTCAGTAAGTTAATTACCGTGGGCAAATTGGCGGAAGGGATTGCGCAGGGAGCACGAAGAGCCGGCTACGGCGAGGAACACATTATAGTGACATCTACACGCGAGGAAGCGGTCATAAAAGCAAAGGATCTCCTCCGGCGATTTGGGCCGGGGGTTTGGGTCCTGATCAAAGGGTCACGAGGAATGAAAATGGAAGAGATCACTGCTCAACTTGAAGAATCAGAGTAAAGGATTGAAACACACATGTCTGAGCGATTGGTCGTGGCGGCAGGATTAGCCCTTATCATTACGTTAGTTCTAGGACCTTTTTTTATACCGGTCTTAAGGACCCTTAAGTTTGGTCAAAATGTACGCGATGATGGCCCCCAAAGACACTTTAAAAAGGCCGGAACCCCAACGATTGGCGGTATAATTTTCCTCGTCGGTATTATTACCAGTGCGATGGTTACCGCTGAACAACCCACCTCCCTGGAAATGGTGACAATGGTGGGAATCACCTTGGGATATGGCCTAATCGGATTTATTGATGATTTTATCAAAGTAGTCATGCATCGTTCGTTGGGGCTTCGAGCATACCAAAAACTGATTGGGCAGTTTGGCTTGGCTTTTATTCTAATGTGGGTTTCAGTCCATTGGCTGGGCAGGGGGACGGATGTTGCTATCCCGTTCACGTCAATACACTTGGAACTGGGCTTATTCTACTATATTTTAATTGCTTTGGTGATCGTAGTTTTGACAAATGCAGTTAATCTTACCGATGGGTTGGATGGCTTAGCCGCGGGAAGTACCATGTTTGCAGGTATCGGCTATCTGGTAATTGCTTTTCTGGCAGCCAGCCAAGGAGGCGGGGTAGCGGTGTTGGCGCACGAGTCGGACATGGCAGTATTTGCAGCGGCCTTGGTCGGCGGAACTCTTGGATTTTTATGTTTTAATACGTATCCTGCCCGTGTATTCATGGGGGATACGGGGTCTTTGGCTTTAGGTGGGGCCTTAGTTAGTTTAGCAGTTCTTACGAAGAGCGAATTGGTGCTAGTTGTTATCGGAGGGTTATTCGCTCTGGAGGCCCTCTCGGTGATTATTCAGGTTATTTCGTTTCAAACTACGGGGAAGCGGGTCTTTCGGATGAGTCCGCTTCATCATCACTTTGAACTCGGGGGTTGGAGCGAATGGAAAGTGGTTATTGTTTTTTGGTCTGCCTCGTTGGTTTGTGCAATCCTTGGGATTATTGCGTATTTGCCTACGCTGGGGTAGGGAGGAAGTCTCTTAGCCCAGTCGCACACGTTCGGAGG
>NZ_JCAIJG010000120.1:0-30138 GCF_059735615.1 Desulfosporosinus sp. Tol-M2 | reverse complement strand
CTCCATGCTCCTTAAGCTAAGAGACTTCCTCTGGCTTGGGAAGTGGATAGGTATTTTGCAAAATAAGGAGATAACATCTGAGCTTAAGACTATTCTGGCTGTAAATAATAGTCCTATGAATCGAACGACCGCAACCGACATAAACAACACTTCCTCAGAAACTAACTTTGGCAGGGAGGATTACATAAGTGGAATGGATAAAAAAACGGGTTTTGGTTATAGGTGCAGGTCTTAGTGGACAGGCGGCTGTTCAGAAGCTTCAGCGTTTGGGAGCGGAGGTTTTCCTGACGGACAGTAAGGGACTGGAGCAGCTCGCAGGTGTTGGGGAGTTAGGGCTTGATCCGGCGCATTTATTACTTGGCAGCGTGCCGGACTTCACGAGGATAAAGCCTGAACTGATCATCTTATCCCCAGGGGTATCCCCTAAACTCTCTTTGGTGCAGGAGGGAATTTCCCATAATGTGCCCTTGTGGAGTGAAGTTGAGTTGGCAATGTATGATTGCCCCGCTTTATGTGTTGGGATAACCGGTACCAATGGGAAAACGACGACCACTTCTTTGATCGGTGAATTGGCAAAGCGAACAGATCGACCTACGGTTGTAGCTGGAAATATTGGAGTGGCTTTAAGCGGGCAAGTGAACGGTTTGGGAGAGAACAGCATTGTTGTGGCTGAACTTTCAAGTTTTCAACTTGAGTTTATTAATAAACTTCGGGTCCAGGTGGCTATTTTGCTGAATCTCACCCCGGATCATTTGGACAGGCACGGGACTCTCGAAGAGTATCTTCAGGTCAAAGCCCGAATATTCGAGAACCAAACAGCTGCAGATTTGGCGATACTGAATTGGGATGATCCATTAGTTCGGGATTTGGGACCGAAATTAACAAGTCGGGTGATGTATTTCAGTCCAACCTCCTTTTTACCGGACGGGGTTAGCCTTTGGCACGATCAGATAGTCTATGCGGAAAAGGAAAAGAGGACTATGATTCCGATTATCTCCAGAAAAGAACTTCAGCTCCGCGGAACGCATAATTTGGAAAATGTCATGGCAGCTGCTGCGGCAGCGCAAGCGTTAGGCCTCTCATGGGCTGAGATTGCAGAAGGGCTCGCCCAATTCAAAGGGGTGGAGCATAGAGAAGAAATTGTGGGGACGTTTGAGGGGATCCTTTTTGTAAACGATTCTAAAGGGACCAATACAGATGCAGCCACCAAGGCCTTACTAGCCTTTGAAGAACCTTTGGTCCTGCTTGCAGGGGGGAAAAACAAAGGGCTTGATTTTCATGATTTCATGAAAGTTGTTCGGGTTAAGGTCAAAAGCCTGGTTTTATTGGGATTAGCGGCTGGGGAAATGGAGCAAGCGGCGCGGGATGAAGGTGTGCAGAGGATTATTAGGGCAGCCACTTTTGAGGATGGAGTAGAGAAAGCGATTGCTGAAGCGGTACCTGGGGATGTCGTTTTATTATCCCCTGCTTGTACAAGTTGGGATATGTTTAAAAGTTATGAAGAAAGAGGGGAATTGTTTAAGGAGTTAGTGCGTAGGCATTATAGGAAACCCATTTAAATTTAAGGGGGGAACTATACATGCGGAGGCATCGACCGGATCTGGTCTTGCTTGGAGCGATTTTAGCTCTGTTAGGGATAGGTTTTATTATGGTGTACAGCTCAAGTGCTGTCAGAGGGTACGTACAGTTTGACGATCCTTATCACTTTCTCAAGATGGAGGTAGTATGGGCTGTAATGGGACTTGGGGCGATGGTCCTAAGCATGTGGGCGGATATGCGAATATTACGCAGATTTGCTAAGCCCGCCCTTTTTATAACGATTGCTTTACTGATTGCAGTAAAAATTCCGGGAATCGGGCGCGAAGTAAATGGCGCAGACCGTTGGATTGGGTTGGGGCCATTGTCGATTCAGCCCTCTGAAGTAATTAAGCTTTCTATGGTGTTGGTGACGGCCCATGTACTGGCGCTTGATCCCCATAAGATTCAGTCGTTTCGCAAAGGGGTTCTGCCAATTCTTGGTTTACTTGGGGTGATTGCGGGACTTATTATGCTGCAGCCGGATCTGGGAACAACCCTGGTCATAGCGGCTACGACGTTTTTTATGTTAATTGCAGCCGGAGCACGGGTTGGGCACATTCTGGCATTGGCAGGGACAGGTCTTGGCTTAGTGGTTGCCGCTATTGCGGCAGCCCCTTACCGAATGCAGCGGATCTTTGCTTTTTTGGATCCGTGGGCAGACCCGTTGGGGAATGGTTATCAGACGATTCAAGCGCTATTAGCGCTGGGCCCGGGCGGATTGTTTGGTTTGGGTTTAGGGCAAAGTCGACAGAAGTTTCTTTATTTACCAGAAAACCATACGGATTTCATTTTTGCCATGATTGGCGAGGAGCTTGGCTTCATCGGGGCTTCTTTAGTAATTATACTCTTTTTCCTTTTCGCCTGGCGTGGATTACGGGTGGCAATGAGGGCACCGGATGAATTTACGGGTTTTCTCGCAGTTGGATTAACTGCCATGGTTTCCATACAGGCGATGATTAACATGGGAGTAGTTAGCGGGGTATTGCCGGTCACCGGAATTACTTTACCGTTTATAAGTTATGGGGGCACATCGCTGGTCTTCACAATGCTAGGAGTTGGTGTTCTGCTGAATATTTCCCGTGAAGTAAGGTAAAAATCGAGGTTCGAAGTTCGAGGCACGAGGTTCGAGTGCATGAGCACTTCTGGGCCTTGCTTGGCTCGTAGGGGTGATCTTCATTTCTCAAAGCAGGGCGTTGGAACTAGCACTTATTGAGCGGATATCCAGAAAGGGGTATGCAAAATGCGTGTAATTTTGACCGGTGGCGGAACAGGTGGGCATATTTATCCGGCGTTAGCCATTGCCAAAGGGTTGTTGGCGCGCGATGCTGAGACCCAAATTCTTTATGTGGGAATCCGGGACGGAATGGAAGCGCGCTTGGTGCCGGAGGCCGGCATTGCGTTTGCGGGGATTTCCGGAAAAGGACTGCCGCGCAGATTAAATCTGGATACGCTAAAAGTTATCGGTAATAGTTTCAAGGCTTTTTGGGAGACGAAGAAACTGTTGCGTCAGTTTCATCCCGATCTGGTGGTAGGAACAGGGGGATATGTGTCAGGCCCGGTTGTTTTGACGGCTGCCCTTTTTGATATTCCCACGTTGCTCCATGAACAGAACGCCTTGCCTGGGATTACCAATCGGATTTTAGCGCGGGTTGTACGTCGTGTCATGGTGACCTTTCCCGAGAGTATGGAGCATTTTGGCGTTAAGAAAAAGCTGAAACTTGTTGGGCTCCCGGTTCGCCCTGAAATTGGACAGGTGTCCCGCGAAGCAGGGGCAACAAATTTTAAGTTGCGCCCGGATCGCTTGACCTTGCTGGTGACAGGCGGGAGCAGAGGTGCGCGAACGATAAATCAGGCTATGATCGAGGTCCTGGCGCATCTTGCTCTGCGCTCGGACATTCAGGTGATCTGGGCAACCGGAAAAACTACGTATAGGGAAATCATTGAGGGGTTAGAGAAAAGAGCAATCTCCTGGGAACGTCCGGAGTGGCGCGTCCTGGAGTATTTGAAAGATATGCCGGAGGCCTTAGCCTGTGCCGACCTTTACATTGGACGGGCAGGGGCTGCCTCCCTGGCTGAGTTGATGGTTGCAGGTATTCCCAGTCTATTAATTCCCTACCCCTATGCGGCGGAGAATCATCAAGAACATAATGCCCGAGCGCTGGTTCAAGCGGGTGCCGCGGAAATCATTTTGGACTCAGAATTGGATGGGGAACGCTTGTGGAAAGAAGTGGAGGCGCTGATTGCTCACCCCTTGCTACTCGCTGAAATGGGAGCAGCTACCGAGAAACTGGCGCAACCTCGGGCTTTAGATAAGATTGTGGACCTCTGTTGGGCTACTGCCTGGCGGTGATCGAGGTACGAAGTTCGTAGTTCGTAGTACGAAAAAACGAGTGAACTCATTCAGGTAAAGCTAAACATCTATGAAGGCGTACAACCCTTAAGCGGGGATCTTGATAATGAACTGCAAGTATGTCGTTCGAATCTCGAATCTCGAACCTCGAGTATGCTCACACCTTTTTACTCCAATGCATAGCATATGGCAGTGAACAAACGAAAGGGGTGAGCATGGTGTGGCCAAAGAGAAAAATACAATTGGTTTCCTCTGCTGCGGCTCCCGGAATTGACGGCGTTCGGGCCATGTTGAAAGGAATCCGGCTTGAATTTTCCGAGGAGGAGGATTTAAGCGAAGGAATCATGAAAAATTGGTGGGAAAAGTCAATGGATCAAAAGGCCGCGACCGAAGGGTTAGGCCCAGTGACAGACGTAGTATTCTGGGATGAGGAGACGGAACACAACGTCTGGCGAGAAAAAGCACTCGCCGAAGGTTTGAACCAGCAATCAATTCAGTCGTTTATACATAATACTTTAGAGGATGAAATAATTTTAAGGGTTTCTGAACCGACGGTTATGATAGAAGGAAGTCCCTTACTAGGGCATGTTTTGCAAGAGGCCGGGTTCGAACCGACCATACTCTGGCCGACGACGGACGGGGAATGGCAATGTGATAGAAATCAGGGTATCCATTGGATAATACCAGATTCCTGGCAGGTAAGCTCCAGCGAGACGCGAGGCGCCAAGAGTGAGGATCTGACCACGGACTGCGGACTACGGACACCGGAACTCGAACCTCGAGCCTCGAGCCTCGAGCATCGTGCGGCAACCTGGGTAGTCCGCGAAAATAGAATTGATTTTTACCGGGCGCAAAATGGTCTAAATTTCGTTGGCCAAATTCCAAGGTGGCCGGAACCGCCGGAAGAGCAAGTTGCTGCTGAAACTATAGCTTGGTGCATTGACTTAGGAGTTTCCTGGCTGGATATACGGTTAGCTCTTAGTTCTTTTTGGAAGAAAAAAATAATGACGGATGACTTGAGGTGGAACATCAATGATATTGGATGGAATGCCTGGGCGTGTGGAGAAGAATTACCCTCTGCATCAATTGACCACCTTGAAGATTGGTGGGCCCGCTGAGGTTGTGTATTGGCCCCAAACAAAGGAAGACTTAGCGACAGTGTGGCAACGTGCCCAGGAAGCAGGAGTTCCTGTGTGGTTGATCGGGCAGGGCTCAAATCTACTGTTGCCTGATGAGGGGCTTCCCGGAGTTACGTTGGTGACTACGTCTCTACGCGTGATAGAGTGGGGTGATCACACAGTTCAGGTTGAAGCGGGGTACCCATTAGCCCGTTTAGCCCAAGAAGCGGGGGAACGTGGCTTTAGCGGCTTGGAATTTGCCCGGGGAATCCCCGGATCGGTTGGTGGTGCAGTCATGATGAATGCCGGTGCCCATGGCGGAACAATAGCTGATCAGATAATGAATGTTACCGCGCTTTGGGCGGATGGCACGGTTAAGAAGGTTGATAAAGCTGAACTCAAATTTGCTTATCGGTTCTGTTCCTTACGCGGCCACGCCTGGGTGTTGGAAGCCGAACTTATGTTTTCTCCAGGAGATCCTAAAGAGATTTTACAAGATATGAAAAAGAACTTAACTTATAGAACGCGCCATCAACCCCTTGAGAAACCAAGTGCCGGTAGTATTTTTAAGAATCCTCCGGGTGATTCGGCGGGCCGATTGATCGAAGCTGCCGGTTGGAAAGGGAAAAGCGTGGGTGGGGCTCAGGTTTCTCATAAACACGCGAACTTTATAGTGAATACGGGTAACGCCAGAGCTAAGGATGTGCTCGCTTTAATGGAGGAGATCCAGAGAGATGTGCAGTTGAAATTTGGGATTACATTGCAACCGGAAGTTGAGTATTTAAGTTCACAATTCGAACATCGAACATCGAACTTCGAGCATCGAAAAGGGGGGTAGGATAATGGCGCTGGATCGCTATGTCATCACAGGAAAACAGCGATTAGAAGGAAGAATCCGGGTTAGCGGGGCGAAAAACTCTTCACTTCCTTTATTAGCTGCAACCGTACTAGCTGAAGGGACGTCTACTTTATTAGGAATCCCGGAGTTAGTGGATATTACGCATATGATTGAGGTACTTAAGCACCTCGGCTGTAGGGTAGTACGCCAGGATAAGGCGATGCATATCAATGCCGGAGGGCTGGAGGCCTGTGAGGTTGATGAAGGACTTATGCGGCAAATGCGGGCTTCTAATCTTATTTTAGGCCCGTTATTAGCCCGGTATGGACGGGTAAAAATATCCAGACCGGGAGGGTGCGCCATTGGTTCCCGCCCAATGGATCAACACATTAAGGGGCTTCAACTTTTAGGGGTTAAGGTTAAAGAAAAGCATGGATATATTGAAGCTTGGACAGATCATTTACAGGGTGCCGATGTCTACCTGGATGTTCCGAGTGTAGGGGCCACGGAAAACATTATGATGGCAGCTGTCTTAGCTAAAGGAATTACCGTGCTTCGTAATGCGGCACGCGAACCAGAAATCGTTGATTTGCAAAATCTTCTAAATAAGATGGGAGCAAAAGTACGCGGTGCGGGCATGGATGTACTTAGGATTGACGGAGTAGAAAGGCTTCATCCCGCTGAACATACAGTCATACCAGATCGAATAGAAGCCGGTACGCATATGATTGCGGCGGTCATGACTGAGGGGGATGTGGTGATTGAGAATATTGTACCAGAACACTTGGAACCGGTTATTGCTAAAATACGTCAGGCAGGAGCTCATGTAACCCTTCTGGATGATTCGGTTCGTGTTCAACAGTGGGGAAGAATTCGGGGCGTGGACCTTAAGACAATGCCCTATCCGGGATTTCCCACAGATATGCAACCTCAGTTTATGGCCATGCTCTCCTGCGTGGAAGGAACGAGCATCATAACGGAAACAATCTTTGAAAACCGTTTTCAGCATGTGGATGAGTTACGCCGAATGGGAGCGCAAATCACGGTTGAGGGAAGAACATCCGTTATTCGTGGGGTTGAGACGCTTGAAGGAGCCTTCGTGGAGGCTTCGGACCTTAGGGCTGGGGCGGCACTCTTCCTTGCAGCCTTAGCGGCTGAGGATGTAACCGTACTCGAAAAAATTGATTACATTGATCGAGGGTATGAAAATTTAGAACAGAAATATCGCCAATTGGGGGCAAAAATACTGAGAATTCACCAGGAAGGATAGCGTATGCAGAATCGAATTCACAATTCGGGCATCGAGCCTCGAGCCTCGTGCATCGCCGTATGTAGAATCGAATTCATAGTTTGAACCTCGAACCTCGAATTTGTGCGTTTTATGTCAAGATAATGTGGCAAAAAAAGCATGACAGAATAGGACGGTATTCGATATACTGGGACAAGGAGGAATTGAGAAATGCAACCCAAAAAAATGAATACGTCCTTTCTCCATGTTACTGTCTTAACGATCTTACTTACCTTGGGTTTGGCTCTTTTCTTTCGTTCCAGTGTTTTTACTGTGCAACATGTAATAGTACAAGGACTTAAACTGAGTACGGAAAGCGAAATCTTAAAATTAGCCAGCGGGGTTCAGGGACAGAACCTGTTTATCTTTGATCAAGAGGCACTCAATAATAAAATTACATTACATCCGTTTGTTCAAAGCGTTCAGTTTCAGCGGAAACTTCCTCAGACGCTTGTAATTATGGTTACCGAGCGGACCCCTATCGCCTTGGTCGTTGTACCAAGTGGGGTCTTGGAGGTGGATGCGCAGGGGACTTTTTTACGCCGTTTAGAGAGTTGGCCTAAAAACGATTATCCGGTGCTTACGGGAATTAATCTTGCGGATACTGTGGGACCAGGACAAAACTTGGCAAACCCATCCCTTACGGCAGCACTTAACTTGCTTGGACAAGCTCCGCCGGATTTACTTTCTCAGGTTGGGGAACTTCACGTGGATCCCATTCAACAAATGACGATGTACCTAAGCAGTGGGGTTGAAGTCCGACTCGGACAAGCTAACGACTGGAAACCTAAATTAGATGCGCTTTTTCAGATTGTAAGCGCTAATGAGTATATATCATTTCAGCAAGGGGTACGATATATTGATTTTACGGCGGCAAAACCTGTAATTGGTCGCTAGGTCAGGGAGGAAGAAGGAACATGTGGTTACCGCTATTAGGCTTAGTTTTGGGATTGGCTATTGGGTATGTCAGCCCGTTCTCAATCCCGATCGAATATGCTAAATACATATCCGTTGGAATATTGGCAGCGCTAGATTCAGTCTTAGGTGGGATACGCTCTGCGCAGGAGGATCATTTCGACAGCACAGTTTTTTTGACGGGGTTTTTTAGTAACATGCTCCTTGCAGCCTTTTTGGCGTACCTCGGAGATCGTATTGGAGTGGATCTTTATTTGGCTGCTGTTGTAGCGTTTGGCGTGCGGTTATTTCAAAATTTGGGAGTTATTCGGCGTCATCTGATAAAAAAGTAATTTGAAATCTTATTATGTATGAAGGAAGTTAAAAGCTTTAGAAACTTTTTATTTTAAAAAAAAGGGATAAGGCATTAACATATCGAATCCGTTATGCAGTATGAAAAAAGTTCGGTGTGAATAATTACTGCACGTCGTTAGTAAGCAGGTTTCAGCGCTCTTTTGTAAATCCAAGCGAGTATTTAAACGGCGCAGTTGAACATTTGTTATAACCTGCACTTTTCCAAAGCGGAGAAACCAGAATGAAGCGAGAGGGGTTAAAGCCTAGATGCTAGAATTTGATACGGAATCAAACCAATTTGCAGAGATTAGAGTGATTGGGGTCGGTGGGGGCGGAAACAATGCGGTTAATCGGATGATTACCGCCGGTTTACAAGGGGTAGATTTCATTACTGTGAATACTGATTCGCAGGCCTTGCAGCTTTCCCGTGCAGGTCAAAAAGTGCAAATAGGTGTTAAGTTAACCAAAGGACTTGGAGCAGGAGCAAATCCTGATATAGGAGCTAAGGCGGCGGAAGAAAGCCGTGAAGAACTTGCCAGGGTGCTAAAGGGAGCGGATATGGTTTTCGTCACTGCAGGGATGGGAGGCGGAACGGGTACTGGAGGAGCGCCTGTTGTTGCGGAAGTGGCCAAGGAAATAGGAGCACTAACGGTAGGCGTGGTTACGCGTCCGTTTACTTTCGAAGGCCGTAAACGGGCTTTGCAGGCAGAAAAGGGAATTGCAGAGCTTAAAAGTAAAGTGGATACGCTAATTACGATTCCAAATGACCGGTTGCTGCAAGTAGTGGATAAGCATACTACGATTAATGAAGCTTTTCGCATTGCAGATGATGTTCTGCGACAAGGGGTCCAAGGGATTTCAGATTTAATTGCGGTTCCTGGTCTGATAAATTTGGATTTCGCCGATGTTAAGGCTATTATGGCGAATACAGGTTCCGCCCTGATGGGTATTGGTGAGGCAACCGGGGAAAATCGAGCCGCTGATGCAGCTCGTAAAGCAATCTCCAGCCCACTGCTGGAAACATCGATTGAAGGAGCAAAAGGAGTCCTGCTTAATATTACCGGCGGTATTAATTTAACCCTCTTTGAAGTGAACGAAGCCGCGGGGATTATTGCGGAAGCCGCAGACCCCGAAGCGAATATTATTTTTGGCGCGGTCATTGATGAGAACCTCAAGGAAGAATTAGTGGTTACCGTTATCGCGACTGGATTTGATCAGCATTGGGCTGGCTTTGGAGTGGTACCGGGAAAAGTTCAGGATAATATAATTAAAGTGGTATCAAAAGAAGGAGACGTTGATATTCCAGAATTTCTAAGGCGTCGGCGTTAATAGTCAGGCAGCCGTTCCTTTTCGATGGAAACACTGCTCAATAGAACAGCGCAATAACGATGTTCATTCCTCCCAATAATTTAGAATTTGCAAACATAGCGGGGGTGTAACGAAATCGTTACACCCCCGCTATGTTATACCGGTTTCGCTCGCAATATTTTAATGTTTTTACTCAGGCAGAATATTCTTAGCCAGGACTATCTGATCGTGGTCTCCTAATACTCTGCTTGGATCCCAGTCTACGATTTTCATTATGGTCTCCATCGTCTTCCATTGAGCCTCAAAGTCCATGTACAGACCGGTCATCCGAAATGGGCAGCTCCGCCCCGGCAACGGCTGCATATTCTCCTGCCCGATTATCGCGTCACCGGCAAAAACATAAGGACCCTTAGCTGTTTCCGCCACGATTGCCATGTGGCCGGGGCAATGACCAGGTGCTGGAATCATGGAAACGTGCTCTGTTATTTTTGTTGTGGCCATGTCAATCTGGATCATTCTTGGTATGGCCGGAAGGAAAAACGGTATAAGCCCTATCTGCCAGTTCTCATAGGAATAGAAAAAGGGAGGCAGCGGATTGAGAGCGAACTCCAACTCTCTTTTGGAAACATAAATTTTGGCGTTAGGATACTTTTCCAAATGGTAGGCATGATCCCAATGAAGGTGCGTAAGCAGAATCAGATCGATTTCTTCTGGTTTGACTCCAACCACTTTCTCCAGTTGGATGTATGATTGCTCTTCGGGTCCAATCTGCGGACTGACATCTTTATGGAATTTAAGGGCATGTTCCGGTGCTGAAGGGCCGGTATCGACCATAATCTTCTTTCCGTCAGCCTCCATATAGAAGCAACCGAAAGCCAGTTCCACTTTGGAACCCATTCCCAATCGATATGTTAGCAGGCCTTTGTCCGCGGTTGCATTCCCCAATTTGAAAGGATATATCTTTACGTTATTCTCCACTGTTCTTATCCCTCCTATCCCGATGTTTTGGAGCCATACTCTGACAAACACACTAGTTTTTGCAATTTATACCAATATTTTTCCTCCCCTGGTCAAAACGTAGTCGTCAACTGTAATGACGGGTTCCTTAATAATCCCCTCCAACCTCAGTTTGGCCTTGCACGTTCCCCCAATGATAATTGTATCCCCCACGCCGATGTGACTGGCGCCGTATAGCTTCTTGTCCGTTCTCATACTTCCGGTGATTGTAATATTAGGATTGGTTCCAATAGAAATCTCAGCAGGACAATTATAGCTATTGGGATCTCCATAGTCATTAAAAATCCTGCGCCATTTTTCCGACTCTAAGCCACCTTCTATCTTTGTCACCATCCCCTTCTCAACCGTCAGCCGGATTGGTTCCTTTAAAAGACCGACTGAGTGAGCCGTTGTATCGAAGACTATAACGCCTTCACCAGTGGCTTCGAGCGGGCAAACATGCACCTCGCCATCAGGGAAAGCACAGCCACCGCCGCCGCTCTGGGACATTATGGTTATTTTTCCTGCTATGTTTCTCCCGGGACGTCCTGCGATACTAGCCGTCAGATCAGTGCCTTGATCAGACTGGACCCGAATCCGTTTCCCTTTCGTGAACAGGTCTGCTACTTTAGCTCCCATTTCACCCATAGCGGTATAGTCTGCATATGCCGGCCCGCCCTGAAGCAGCATATCCGAAGTTAACTCTTCCATAAGTATAAACGACTTGCCCCGCTTGATTAACTCTTCATTCAAAGTGGAATGAGCCAGAGCAGTACTGGTCAGATAGATAGCCAGCTTCAGTTCGGGATCACGGGCCGCATACATTATGGGCGTTGTCGGATCGTATCCGTGGGATTTTCGCGGTGTCATAATGGCCACGCTGGGTTCTATATCGAGTTCATTGGCAACGGCGATTAGAGCACTCCATATTTCCGGCTCCATGCGGGTATCTGTGATGATTAGCAGCTTGTCACCCGGCTTGGCGTTGAGTACAAGGGGGACCCTTACCGCCTTCATGATTTCAACCATTTTTGGATTCATCAACCGAACCTCCTCACTTCTCTCCATAGCCAAGATAGATTCAACTCCATCTTATTATAACATCCCTTTCTTACCTAAGAACATCATGTAATTTGCATATTAATCATTTTACGGGTTATTTACCGCGTATCTTGTGTAAATATGCACATCCTGTCGACATATATGACACATTAAAGAATCGGTGCACCACTCGCATTATTTGTCCTAAAAAATCCCATTCTTGCCCACGGAAAGCGACAGGTTTTACTCCTGATATTAGATATAATTTTGGGAAAAGCGTATGGAAAGGGTGCACCAGATGGGCGTAGCTGAGACTTATCTCGATCTGGATATTCTCATTAACGGAGGAATGGATGCTCTTATTCTCACTCTTACCAGCCGACTTATTCGCCTCCCTGTCCAGCCCGGCCGGATCCTGCTTGGGGCTCTGCTCGGTGAGATTCCAGTGCTCATAGCCTGTTATTCCACTTCTCAGTGGATCACAGTAAGCAAATGGGTTATTCCGTTTTTAATGGTTAGAGCGGCTCTGCGGACTCGGAGACTAATCACTTATCTCAAGGCATTGGCTGGATTCTGGCTTCTATCTACCGGACTCGGCGGATTTGTATATGCCTCATGGGGGTGGGTGCAATTTGATAACGGATTAGGGAGCGCCCCCTTTTCACTAGCCCTATACAATCTTTGGGTCCTTCCGTTGGTTGCGTTAATGTGGTGGTTTTTACAGCATCAATGGCTGCGATGGCAGGAAAGAAACTCAGTTTTGGAGCAAATTATTTATGATTTGGAAATTGATTTTGGCTGTCAAGAACGTGGGGTTGTTTGCATTAAAGCGTTGCTGGACACGGGGAACCATTTACGAGATCCATTAACTGGATTCCCTGTTATTCTTTTGGAAGAGGAGGTTGCCGCGGCTTCTTTGCCGGATAATATGCGATCCTTTTTAAATATCCCCTGGAAAGACTACGAAGATCCTTGGCCGTTATTATGGGGTGTCGATCCCAGTTTAGTAAAACAGCTTGTTTTCATCCCTTTTCAAGCCATTGATCGTCAGAGCTGGTTGTTGGGGATAAGACCTGAACGCGTAACGTGTTTTGACAAAAAGGTATCTCGGCGGATCAAGGCAACGGTGGCACTTGTTAAGCAAGTATTAAGTTCAGAAGGTGAATACCAAGCTTTAATACACCCCGAACATGTGCAGAAAGGTGGAGAAGGATAAATGATGTGGTGGAGGATCGTTCAGGATAAAGCCAGACGCCTTTGGTCTATGCTTCTTCAAAAAATTTGTGGATTAAGTGGAATTTATTATGTTGGAAGCAGTGAAGCCCTTCCGCCACCACTCAACTCGGATGAAGAAGGGGTTCTCTTGGAAAGATTGGAATCAGGAGACCATTCCATTCGGGATATATTAATTGAGCGCAACTTACGCCTGGTAGTCTATATTGCTCGAAAATTCGAAAATACTGGAATAGGGATTGAAGACCTTGTTTCCATAGGAACAATTGGGCTGATTAAAGCGGTCAATACTTTTGATCCCCAGAAGAAAATAAAACTGGCAACTTATGCTTCCCGGTGTATAGAAAATGAAATTCTGATGTATCTTAGACGAAACAATAAGACTCGCTCAGAAGTATCGTTCGATGAACCATTAAACATTGACTGGGATGGTAACGAATTACTCTTATCTGATGTTTTGGGTACTGAAAATGACATTATCTCGAAGCCGATCGAAGAACAGGTAGACAGGCAGTTATTGCATTTAGCGATGGGGAAGCTAACGAATAGAGAAAAGGTAATTATGGAACTAAGATTTGGGTTGGATAATGGCGTTGAAAAAACACAAAAAGAAGTAGCGGATCGATTGGGGATCTCGCAGTCCTATATTTCACGTCTCGAGAAAAGGATTATTCGCAGATTACGGAAAGAATTTTGTCGATTAGAATAACCTAAACCGAGTTAGGGCATACTTCCCAACAGAATTGTTGGCTGGGGAGGTGCTCGGAATTTGGTGATAAATAAAGTTGAAATTTGTGGCGTGAACACCTCAAAATTGCCTGTTTTATCAAGCGTTAAAATGAAAGAGTTATTTGTGGTTTACCAAGCTGGAGAGCGCAGCGCTCGGGACACACTTATTCATGGAAATCTCCGTCTTGTTCTCAGTGTGATTCAGCGGTTTACAAATCGGGGAGAGTATGTGGATGACCTTTTTCAGGTTGGTTGTATTGGCTTGATGAAAGCGATCGACAATTTTGATCTTGGACAAAACGTTAAGTTTTCTACTTATGCCGTCCCCATGATCATTGGGGAAATCCGTCGTTATCTGCGAGATAACAATCCGATAAGGGTGAGTCGCTCCCTGCGGGATATCGCCTACAGGGCGCTCCAAGTGAGAGATCAGTTGGTGGGTGAATGCTCACGCGAACCAACTGTAACAGAGATCGCTGAAAAACTTACTCTACCGCGCGAAGAAGTTATTTTTGCTTTAGATGCTATACAAGAACCGATTTCTTTGTTTGAACCGATCTATCATGATGGAGGAGATCCGATCTTTGTTATGGATCAAATAGGCGATGATAAGCAATCTGACACCGGCTGGGTTGAAGGGCTTGCCGTACGGGAAGCATTACGACGCCTCAGTGAGCGTGAAAAGCTCATTTTGTCTTTGCGCTTCTTCAATGGCAAGACTCAAATGGAGGTTGCGGAAGAGATCGGAATTTCCCAGGCTCAGGTATCCCGTCTTGAGAAATCCGCCATGCAACACATGCGCAAGTATGTTTAGCACATTAGTCTCCAGTGGAGACTAATGCCGAAGCCGCCAGTTATCAGACGAGCTTTACGGCTGAGGATGGCGCGAAGTTCGATACAATGCATGATGCCCGATTGACGATAAGCGAGGAACCAGGAACCAGGAACTTGGAACGCCCAAAGCGCATTGCTTCTTGGCAGATGTGAGGATCGTGCAGGGCACGAAATAAATTTCGCACCTCGCACCACGCACATCGCACCTCGATCAGGGCTATTTTTAGTCTCACTCTCATAAGATGACATATACGATGCACGATATATAATGTACGATGCTCGTTTTTGTGGGATCGGCCTTCGTCTTTCGAGCTTCGTGCCTCGTGCATCGAACCTCGATTTGGGGGTGGTCTAACAATGCGGATCTCGGATTTACGATTATTGGATGTTGTTAATGTTAAGGATGGACGAAGGTTAGGACCCATTAAAGACCTTGACTTGGATCTCGAACAGGGCGTTGTCAAAGGGATTATTGTGCCGGGTCCCTCGCGAAGTTGGGGTTTTTTTAGCAGTGGCAAGTCGGAGGATTATATTATCCCTTGGGACCGTGTTAAGAAAATTGGAGTTGACGTCATCTTAGTTGATGCCCAAAATCTGCCGGGATTTAATACAGACTATGATGATCGTCGTTAATAATACTTGGTATTGAAAAGCATAAGCCCGCTGTTTATGTAAAACAGGGGCTTATGCTTGATGTTTACTCAGAAACCAGGACTAATGGCAGGTTTGTCCTCTGGGATATTAAATGGTATATTTAAGGAAATTAAAGGAGCAGTTTGCCACGAACGTAATCGAGGCACAATCGAGGTTTGAGGTTCGAGGTTCAAATATCGAATATTCAGTAGAAAACCAACAACCAACATCCAAAACATAGAATATGGTCCGAACAATGGACATCGAATTTCGAACATCGAACATCGAACTGGAGGGTGCCATGGCGGGGAATAGAAGAAAACTAATTTATTGGTTTTGGGGCATTCTGTCTATAGTTTTAATCGGAGGAACCTTTTGGTTTATTTTCACTAATTTTACTTCTGGTAATATTAAATTTGAGAGAGCCCAAACCGGAACGATTACTCATGAGCGTAAAGTTGCGGCAACATTTGCGAATCAGGAACTGCCAATATCTGCTCCGTTCTCCTGTAGTGTTCAATTCATGGGCGAAGATGGACAGCGCTTCAGGCGAGGGGAGGTTGTGGGAATCCTTCAACCCGAAGGTGCTGCTGCTGGAACAAAATCGGAGAGTGCGCAGAGCCAAACTATTCTGGCAGCGATGGGGGGACTGTTTTTTCACCAAACCGATGGTCTGGAAACCATCATAACTGCTGAAAACTTAACTTCCATGGATTTGGCTAGATTATTGGGCCAGACAGCTAACGTTAAAATTTCAGGAGCAAACGTTCAAGCGGGGGAATTTGTGGGTAAAATCGTAAATAACCTTATTCCGACTCGGGCATTCCTCGAAATGACCAGTATCGAAGGACTCACGGTCGGAAAGACGATACGTTTAATTGTGGGAGAGCAAACAGTCAATGCAAAAATATTGCGTAAATCAGAGAACCCTATGGGAGTAGTCGTAATGTTTCCTCATTATATCGATGGCTCAGCGACCAAAAGGCGTCAAGATGTTACTTGGGTCTACCAATCGCCAACCAGTGGGGTTCTCGTTCCCAAGAGCGCACTGTGGACGCAGGGAGAGGAACTTGGAGTCTTTCTTTGGAAGGAGGGAGTTGTGCATTTTAAGGAAGTTATAGTTCTCGATCAAGATGACACGCATGCCTGCATTGAAAATTTGACGAGCGGTATCCCCATCGTGGTAACGCCCCGTAACGGACTGGAAGGGTTAGTAGCTGATGTAAAAAATATTTAGGTTTGGGTCTCATAAGCAGGAAACGACGAAGGGACGTAGAATTTATTGCAGAAGGGGATATGCTTATGTTGACAAATGCGGGTATTGAGCAAAGCTTAGTCGAGGTTCGTCAACGGATAGACCAAGCGGCAGTTCGAAGTAATCGGGACCCGGGAACCATCCGTTTATTGGCCGTGTCTAAAACCCAGCCCGTTTCAGCTCTGGAGGAGGCTTATCGCGTCGGACAACGTAGATTTGCAGAAAATCGTGTTCAGGAATGGTTGGAGAAAGCTCCTTTCCTTAAGAACGATTGCGAATGGCACCTGGTGGGAAGTCTCCAGACCAACAAAGTGAAGTACTTGGATCAATCCATTGCTATGATTCATTCACTTGACCGATTTTCTTTATTAAAGACCCTTAACGCCAAAGGGGAACAATGTGGTATAATTTGGACAACACTTATTCAAGTCAATATCGCTCGGGACACTGCAAAGGCGGGACTCACGCCAGAGGAAGTCCCAGACTTTTTATATTCCATTGGGGATTATCCACATGTCCAAGTTCAGGGATTAATGACCATCGGGTCGTTAAATGCCAGTGCGGCGGAAACGCGAGGATTTTTTCGTCAGCTAAGGATCCTAAGGGATACTTTACAATCCAAAAAAAGGCCGGGAGTTGATTTGCGTGAGCTTTCGATGGGGATGAGTGGAGATTTCGAAATGGCTATTGAAGAAGGGGCAACTCTTGTCCGTGTAGGACGTCAGATTTTCGGCGCCAGGCAAAAGTACAACTAAAGTATGTAGTAAATCCAGGAAGAGAGGAAGTTAGATAAATGGCGAATTTATTTGACAAAGTGATCGGGATTATGGGATTTTCAGAGAACGAACCAGAAGAAGACATCCTCGAAGAAAATGAAAGAGAAAAAATAGCACAGGAGGAGGTGCGCCCCAGTCGCAAAAACGCCCAGGTCGTTAGTATTCATTCTCAAAAGCAAATACGTGTGGTTGTGATGGAACCAAGTTCTTTTGAAGAAGCGCAAAACATTGCCGATCAGCTGAAAAATCGCCGACCGGTTATTGTTAATCTCGAAAATACTGAAAAAACGTTAGCTAAACGCATTGTAGATTTTATTAGTGGGACAACATATGCTTTAAATGGCAATATGAAAAAAGTCGGGAATGGGATCTTCTTGTTTGTGCCTACTAACATCGATATTTCTGGTGAGATGCGAGAAGAACTAAGAGACAAGGGATTATTCTGGCAGAAGTAGGGGGGGTTCTGAGTTGATTTCTCTAATTGCACAAGTTATTGATAAAGTGATCACAATTCTCATTTTCGCGATTTTGATTCGAGCGTTTCTTTCCTTCCTACCTCAAATAAAGTCCAATAAACTAATTTTGCTTCTTTATGATGTGACAGACCCACTTCTTAAGCCGTTTCGACGTTTTCAAATCGGCAGAGCAATGTTGATAGATTTTTCCCCCATCATCGCAATCATTGTGCTCAGCCTGATACAAATTTGGATCGTGAGACCATTTTTCTAGAATGAATCGTGCTTTCCCGGTAACGATGGCATTAGGGGGAAATTTTTATGCAGATGACTCCTCTTGATATTCGAAATAAAACATTTCGCAAAGGGTTCCGAGGTTATCAATGTGGAGAAGTGGAAAAGTTTCTCGAAACCGTATATCAGGAATTTGAATCCGCATATACGGAGAATTTCGAATTGCTCGAAAAGACAAAAGGGTTGGAAGCAGAAATTAGCCACTATCGCCAACTCGAAAATACCTTGCAACAGACCCTGGTTTTGGCGCAGCAAACTGCCGAAGAAGTTAAGAAGACTGCACGCCATGAGGCCGCTCTTATGCTGAGGGAAGCTGAACAGGATAAGTTAAGCAAAGTGTCTGAAACTCAGGTGATACTGGATGACATTAAAGAAGAAATTCAGGGACTTTCGAGGAGACGGGATCTATTACGGACACAACTCAAGTCTTTTCTGCTTGCTCATCTGGATTTAGAAAAATTGCAGGAACCAGATGATGGCATTGCTTAAAATGCTCAGGTCCCAGAGGTTGCGAATCAGCCTTGTTGCGTGATAAAATAATTATTGGACAACTTTGAAGGAGAAGGATTGGAATGTATGAATAATATATTAATTAGTGAGCTAGCTCCTGACTTTCTCATTCAAGGGTTAGGGTTGCATCAGGATGAGAATCAGTCCTACGTTGGGAAAGTTGGGGGACAAGAAATCCAGCTCTTACCTTCCATTAACGATTTGCAATCAAATCAAAGGGATATAAAAATTTTGAGTGTTGGTTTCGCCGAAGTGAGCCATAATTTTCGTCCCGGGGATGTTTTGATGACCGGGAGTGATGATTTACTTGATCGTGCCTTTCAGGCCATGGATGAAATTGAGCAACGCGGAGTAGTCGTCAGTTTAACGCCCCCTCAGGATTCGACTCAGGATTCAACGCATTTATACTTATCTAAGGAACAGATGGATCCCTTCGTTCAGGGATGGAAGAGTCAAAAAATTTCCTTTCTATGTCTGTGGATGGTGGATCCGATTGAATCGGAAGGTCAAGCAAAACTTGTCACCATTTTGCGGAAAGTTCTCTCGAAGGAAAAATCAAACGATAAAAAATAGGGAATTTATAGAACACGTTGATAAGGACAGTCTCTGTCAGGTAACCCCAACAGCGAGCGGGAACGGTGTGAGCCCGTGAGGCGAGACGGAGAAAATCCCCTTGGAGTGAAGAGCTGAAGTCTGAGTAAGTTCTTTCGGTTTGTCTCCGTTAACAGGCTTCCGAGTGGCTTTATTGGGCGACAAGGGTGGTACCGCGGGTGATCTCGTCCCTTTTTAGGAGGGGCGAGTTTTTCGTCATTTCAAAGGTTCGAAATTCGAAGTTCGCGCATCGCAATTAAGGAGGAAGTATCTGTGGATTATCGAAATACTCTCAATTTACCGGAAACCGATTTTCCAATGCGTGGGAATCTTCCCCAAAAGGAACCGGAAATCCTCAAAACCTGGGAAGAAGACAATATTTACAAAAAGGTGCAAAATGCACGTGCTGAACGGCCAAAATTTATTCTTCATGATGGTCCTCCGTATGCTAACGGGGATATTCACCTTGGGCATGCAATCAATAAGGTTTTGAAAGATATTGTGGTCAAATATAAGACTATGATGGGTTTTGATGCGCCCTATATCCCAGGATGGGACACCCATGGGCTTCCCATTGAAATACAAGTGATCAAGAAGTTGGGCGTGAACCGACATGCTGTGTCGACGCTGGAATTCCGTGAGAAATGTAAAGAATATGCGGAAAAATATGTTGGGATTCAGCGCGAGCAGTTTAAGCGCCTTGGAGTTCGCGGAGATTGGGACCATCCTTACCTGACCATGCAAAAAGAGTATGAAGCAGCGCAAATCGGAGTTTTTGGCGACATGGCTGATAAAGGGTATATCTTTAAAGGGTTAAAGCCGGTCTACTGGTGTGCAACTTGTGAAACGGCACTTGCTGAGGCGGAAATTGAATATGCGGATAAACCCGACTCGGCTATTTATGTCAAATTTGCGGTGCGGAATGGTTTGAACGTACTTACAAAAGAGAACACCTATGTGATCATTTGGACGACAACGCCCTGGACGCTTCCGGCTAACCTTGCGATCAGCGTACACCCGGAGTTTACATATGCTGTTGTCACCGCCCGGCAAGAACGGTGGGTCGTTGCGGAGGGTATGCTTGAGGCCTTGCGCTCGCTGTGGAAGCTGGAACTTCCGGTTGAAAAGACTCTCTCCGGCAAGGAAATGGAAGGGGTAATTTGCATAAATCCATTGATGGACCGTGACTCCGTGCTGATCTGCGGAGAACATGTTACTTTAGAAGCAGGTACCGGATGCGTTCATACGGCGCCTGGTCATGGGGAAGATGACTTTTTGATCGGGAAAAAATATGGTCTGCCCGTGTTTTGTCCGGTTGATCATCAAGGAAAATTCACATCGGAGGGTGGGGCATACGCCGGCCTGAAAACGGGAAAAGTAAATCCTTTGATTGTCGAGGATTTAAAGAGAAGCGGAGATTTGGTGCTTGAGGAAACGATCGAACATAGTTACCCTCATTGTTGGCGTTGTAAGAGACCGATCATTTACCGGGCGACCGAACAATGGTTTGCCTCTATCAGTGGCTTCCGTCAGGCAGCATTGGATGAGATAGAGAAGGTTCGGTGGATTCCTGCCTGGGGAAGAGACCGGATCTATAACATGATTGCCGAGCGGGGAGACTGGTGTATTTCACGACAAAGGACCTGGGGGGTCCCGATTCCAATCTTTTACTGTATGGATTGTGGGAAAGTATTGATGAATAACCAAACGATTGCTAAGGTTCAGGAAGTCTTTCGGCAGGAAGGTTCAGATGCCTGGTTTGCCCATTCTGCTGAGGAACTGTTGCCGGAAGGGATTGCGTGTTCCTGCGGCGGGACGAAATTCCGCCAGGAGACGGATATCATGGACGTCTGGTTTGATTCCGGCACCAGCCACGCCGGCGTATTGAAGCAACAGGGTAACTTGTCCTGGCCGGCAGATCTCTACTTAGAAGGGTCTGATCAGCACAGAGGTTGGTTCAATTCCTCTTTGTCGACATCGGTGGCTGCGTTTGGTCAGGCTCCTTACCGTAATGTATTAACCCACGGCTTCGTCGTTGATGAGCAAGGGCGAAAGATGTCTAAATCGCTTGGTAATGGGGTTGATCCGCTCAAGGTCGTTAAAGAACTGGGTGCAGATATTTTACGTCTCTGGGTTAGCTCAGCGGATTACAAGAATGATGTCGCCGCTTCCCCGCGCATTATGAAGCAAATGTCCGAAGCTTATCGAAAGATTCGCAACACCCTTCGCTTCCTGTTGAGTAACCTCAATGATTTCGATCCGGCAAAGGATAAAGTGGCTTATCAGGAGCTTCAGAAAATTGATCGGTGGGCCTTGCATAAACTCTCAAAAGTGGTTGAACGCGTGCTGCTTGGATATGAGACTTATGAATTCCACTGGGTTTACCACACGATTCATAATTTCTGTACTGTCGAGTTGAGCGCCATTTATCTGGATATTGTCAAAGACCGACTCTATGTGGAAGGGAAAACATCCCTCCTGCGTCGTTCTGCCCAAACGGTTTTATACGAAGTTCTGGATGCCTTGGTTCGTCTCCTGGCACCGATCTTGACCTTCATGACGGAAGAAATCTGGCTATATGTCCCTGGCGATAAGAAACTTGAAAATGTTCAAATGGCGGAAATGCCCAAAGTGAACTCCGGATGGATGGACGAGAAGATTGCCGATGAATGGGATCAGATCTTAGAGTTGCGGACGGATGTTGCCAGAGTGTTGGAAAAGGCGCGCCAGGAGAAGTTGATTAATCATCCGTTAACCGCTCACGTTGATCTTTATCCAACGGAAGTTCAGTATGAGTTCTTGAAACAAGTTCCTAATCTCGCCGAAATTTTTATTGTCTCCGACTTAAACGTGCATAAACCCGGCGAAGAAAGGCCGGAAGGCGTGTACCTTGCTGAGGTTCACGAGGGCTTAGGAATTCTTGTGCAACCGGCCAAAGGGAAAAAGTGCGAACGCTGCTGGATGTTTCATGACGATGTCGGAAAGAATCAAGAACATCCGACGATTTGCCCGCGTTGCAGTGCGGTGGTCAAAAGTTTGAGCTAGGCAATTGGTTCACCATAAACCCAAAAGATACAATTAACACCGCTTTAGACGATGTTAAAGGTAATCTCAACAATTTACGGGATGCTGAAGAGGTGTCCCGTTTTTATCTTACCACTTCCATTACGCATGCCATTGGTACGTCTCATATCCAAATTTGAATTGCAGTGTAATTATTGCAGATGATGGGAAGACTGAAATTTAACGTGAGGTGAATATTGTGACCAGTTCGGATAAAGAAACTGAATCAACAGTGTTACTCTCAGCGAATACAGAAGCAGCTGCTCCCGTGAACGTTCAGGAGTTAGCCGGATTAAGACATCAGGTTGCATTATTGGCGGAGACTTTAGAAAAAATGAGATTGGCAGATTATATCGCCTATTTGAATTGCCCTGGACGCCTTCTCTGTTTCAATTTCCTGGTCGGTCTTGCGCGAGGATTGGGAACAGCGTTAGGAGCCGGACTCCTCGCAGGAGTTGCTTATTTCTTGTTAAAACGTATAGTTGTCCTTAATTTGCCGGTAATCGGAGGATTTATTGCAGAACTAAGTAAGTACGTTCAGCAGCCATAGGAGGAAGTGTCTTAACCCGTTCACATACGTTCCATCGCTATTCGTTTTGGTGATTCGCTAAACCGCAAAACCTTTGGGTTTCCTGCATGTGAACCGTTGCGGTTCTTTACGCTTCATCACCTGCACTCATTGACGCGATTCCTCTCTCCATGCTCTCTAAGTTAAGACACTTCCTCTGGCTTGGGTCGACAGGGCTTGGGACGCAATTCGGGGGATGGTTGAATCTTTATCGTAACCGCGACTCCTCTCTCCGTGCTCGCTAAGCTAAGAACTTCCTCTGGCTTGGTCCTACGGGGGAGACTTTTTAGGACTGTTTGCGTCTATGATGCAAAAGTGCGATGCTAGTCTGGGTAGGATATTATTTGCGTTAATTTGTTGTTTAATCGGAGGGTTTATTGCAGAATTAAGTTAAGTTCGTTCATCAAGCTTAGATTAGGATAGGAGGTAGAGTATGAAAGATCAAACATGTTATGCTCAACTGATCAAAACGCTTCGCGAAGAGAGAGCGGATGCCATACAAACCGCTTCAGAGCTTCTTAATGAAGATATGCGGGAGTCCTTGGGTGAATTGTCGCTTATCGATAATCATCCGGCTGACATTGCAACTGAGGTTTATCAGCGCTCTCGAGATATTGCCCAATATGACCGTCTGACCCATAGAGTTGAAGCGATTGACGTTGCCTTGGAACGCTTTGACCAAGGTGAGTATGGAAGGTGTGAACATTGCGGTCATGATATTCCGTTGGAACGACTTGAGGCCCTGCCCTATACTACTGTCTGTGCAGAATGCAGCCGCGAGGAGGAAATGGAAGAGCAACATTCCCTTCATCGCGTGCCGGTCGAGAACGAACTTCTGAATCGCCCATTTTCCCGGACCTTTAATGACGGCACGGATCAGGTAGAGTTTGATGGCGAAGACTCTTGGCAAGCGGTTGCTCGCTATGGGACCTCAGACTCGGCCCAGGATCTGGGGACAAATCGAGATGTCGAGGATCCAAGTGACGTTTATGAAGATGCGGATGAAGTGATAGGAGCTGTTCAATACATTGAAACTATTGAAACCGAAAGTGAAGCGGGACAAGGGAAATGGGTTCAATAAATTCTTAGAAACAGAGGAAGAGCTGTGGACATTTTAGTAACCTTTACTGTTATTTTGCATTTTTGCGGTAAGAAAAAACCCTGGCAAAAAGCATATACAGGTAAATTTCACGCACTCTATAAACATTATGAAAAGCAGGCAAAAAAACAATGCCTGTAGAGAGAAGGTATTATAGCGTGAAACCTGCTAATAATATAGAGGCGTCCAGAACAATCCTGATTGCTACTGCCCTCGCGGTTCAACTCTTGTTTATCATTGGTTTCATCATCTGGTTTTACCAATATTTTATAGTATTTTATAGTATTAGCATTCTGATCAGTATTATTGCTGTTTTATGGATTTTAAATAATAACAGCAATCCTGCCTATAAAATCGCCTGGATAATTGCTATAATGCTATTCCCAGTTTTTGGAGGATTAAGCTATCTTTTCTTAGGCGGTAAAAAAACAGGAAGAATGATGAAAAAAAGGATGAGGTCTATCACGCATAAAACCATTAATTCATTGATTACTATGCCTGGAATTTTAAAATCAATCCAGATTCAAAACGACAATGCAGGAAATCAGGCAAGATATATACAAAAATATTCTTATTATCCGCCTTATCTAAATTACTATGCGGTATATCTGCCAAGCGGTGAATCCAAATTTCAAAGATTAAAAGAAGAACTTATTAAAGCTGAAAATTTCATATTTCTGGAATATTTTATTATCGAAGAGGGCTTAATGTGGAATAGTATCCTGGAAATATTGCAAGATAAAGCATCATGTGGAGTGGATGTGCGTGTAATTTATGATGATGTGGGCTGTCTGAATAAACTTCCATATAACTATTGTCGAAACCTTGAGAATATGGGCATTAAATGTGGTGTTTTTAACCCTTTGAGTCCAATCTTGTCCTCAAGGCTGAACAATAGGGATCATAGAAAAATTGCAATAATAGACGGGCATACAGGATTTACCGGCGGGATTAACCTTGCTGATGAATATATCAATGTTGTTAATAAGTATGGATATTGGAAGGATGCTTCAATCATGCTCAAAGGCCAGGCTGTTTGGAGCCTGACTGTCATGTTTCTCTCTGTATGGGATAATATCAAGGGAACGGAGGAAAATACAGAGCTTTTTCGTAACTTAAATGGATCTGAACCTATGAACTGCAGTGATGGATATGTGCAACCCTTTGGAGATAGCCCTCTGGATGACGAGCCGGTAGGTGAAGGAGTTTATCTCAATTTAATTAACAAGGCCAAAAATTATATCTATATCACGACACCTTATCTGATCTTAAACAATGAAATGGTAACGGCGCTTTGTTTAGCTGCAAAAGGAGGTGTTGATGTGCGCATCATTACACCGCATCATGCGGATAGATGGTTTGTGCACACGGTATCCAGATCTTACTATCATATCCTTGTTGAGAGTGGGGTAAAGGTATATGAATATGTGCCGGGATTTATTCATTCCAAGACTTTCGTTGTGGATGACGAATTTGGTATAGTAGGAACGATAAACATGGACTACAGAAGCCTTTACCTTCATTTTGAATGCGCGATATGGTTGTACCGATGCAGCTGCATTTTAGATATAAAAAGAGATTTTCAAGAGACTGTTGAGGTAAGCCGGGAAATTACTTTGGAAGATTTAAAGAAGATTCCCTGGCCTAAAGCTTTAATAAGGTCTCTATTAAGGGTATTTGCACCGTTAATGTGAGGATTGATTTGTCCTATAATTAATGTTAAAATTAACCATCATATTTTGCCCTGCATATAAATCTACAGTACAAACTAAGCAGAACTTATACTTAAGTACGTGGGGCTGGGCCTAAATAGGCAGCAGGATTTTTATAACCAGTGGGGCAGGAAATGTTTCAGGCATGAAAATCGTGGATGTTCCGAATAAAATAATAAAGGAAATGAGGTATCAAGTATGAGCTTTAAATCAAGGTCGTCGAAAGAGAACCATTATAAAAGTGGACATCACGGGAGTCGTCACTATCAAAAGAAAGGCTTTTTAGGTAACTTATTAAACATTGTCGATTCAAGAAGCAGGTCTAAGAGCTATGGAAATCGATACCACAATGCTCCTATTCAGAAACCCGTAGCAAACCAAAACGCAATAATTTGTGGTAAGTGCAATTCGAGTATTCCGGCTGGTTCAAAATTTTGTCTGGAATGTGGTGAAAAGGTTAACGAGATATTATTTTGCTTGAATTGTGGAGAAAAATTACCTTCTGGGGCAAAGTTTTGTCTCAAATGCGGCACTAAAATAAACGTGTAAATATGTGGTTTAAAAATTCAAAAAAATATTCCGGTAAAAAAATCGACTCATATACGATTGATAGCCTGATTGGCGAAGGCAGATATGGGGTGTGTTTCCTTGCGAGTTTAGACATAGGTCAAAAGGTTGTCATTAAGAAATTCAGATCAACCTTTTTTAATAAGAATTCAAATTCAAAGAAGGGCATGTATGAAGCAGTAATTTTATCAAAGCTTAAGGATCATCGAATCCCTGAATTTTTAGGTGTTATTAATCAAAAAGACTTTTATGGGTTTGTTTTGGAATATAAGGATGGATGTACTGTAAAAGAATTACTTTTTAAGCATAAATACCAATTTTCTGGTGAAGAGTATTTCAACATAGGCATTCAACTTATTAGAATAATAAAATATCTGCATGAAAATGGTATTGTTCACAGAGATATCAGAATTCCAAATATATTGATTAATAATGGAGAAGTGTACCTTATTGATTTTGGCTTAGCGAGATTTGCAGATAACAGTAGATACTTATATGACTTGGATTTTTCTTATTTGGGTGATTTTCTATTGTATTTACTATATTCTTCATTTCAAGAACAAAAAAAAATATTAAGCTATAAAAAAATACCATGGTATAAAGAATTATTATTAACAGCTGAACAAGAATTGTTTTTAAAGAAATTGCTGGGGCTGGAATTAGTGTATGAAAATATATATGATATTGAAAAGGATTTTACGAACGCTTTTAGCAATATATAAGTGAGCATAAGAAATACACACCTGATGACTTATTATGGGGAGTTTGTTTTGTTCAGAAACCTCTTCCCTTTCCGTTTACGGATAGTTTGCCCCGCTTGAAGCCCTGTGTTAAGATGAGGAAAACAGGGGGGTTAGAAGATTGCTGGTTTGGCTTATCATGATCGGGGTATGGATTATTGACCGCTTTTTAAAGTTCTTGATTCAAACGAACTTTATTCCGGGCGAAACGCTGATAGTTATCCCCAAAGTATTCCACTTAACATTTGTTTTAAATCCAGGTGCGGCGTTTGGCTTGATGGCCGGTCAGACCTGGATTTTTGTTGTTGCCGCGCTTTTAGTTATAGTAGGAGTGATTTATGGCCAGTTTCGTATTCCGCGCAGTGAGATGCTTACGCGTCTGGCGATTGGGATGATCGGCGGCGGAGCACTTGGAAACCTGTATGACCGCCTAGTCATCGGACGTGTGGTGGATTATTTGGATTTTCAAATTTGGTCATACGTTTTCAATTTTGCCGATAGTATGATTGTCTTAGCGGTGGGTTTACTCATGTTTCTCTTATACCGGGAAGAGAAGGCCCAGAAGAAATCGGAAAAGATAGAAGAGGACCTGGATAACTGAGTAAAATGAAGGAATTATGAAAAATAAAACGGGGTATGAGTGTGGAAAAAGTATTTAATAAATCCGCTGCACAATCGGTTAAATTGGAAACTTTCGAACTTGAGGAAGGGATTCGTCTTGACGTTGGGGTGACTGATGTTCTGGGAAAGAGCAGGTCTTTCGTTCAGGGACTCATCGCGCAAGAGTGCGTAAAAGTTAACGGTTTCCCCAAAAAAGCAAATTATAAGGTTCGCCAGGGTGATAAAATTGAAGTGGAGATCCCCACTCTGCGTGAATCCGCGACCGACCCGGAAAATATCCCACTCGATATCCTGTATGAGGATGAAGATGTTTTGATTGTGAATAAGCGTCAGGGAATGGTGGTTCACCCGGCTCCGGGGGCATGGACGGGAACCATGGTTAATGCTTTATTATATCACTGTCAAAATCTTTCTGGTATCAACGGGGTATTACGTCCGGGAATCGTGCATCGCATTGATAAAGATACATCGGGGATTTTGGTGGTGGCTAAGAATGATCTTGCTCACCACGGGCTGGCCGCTCAACTTAAAGCGCATACCATGGCTCGGAAATATCGAGTGCTGGTACAGGGGATAGTATTAGAAACTTCCGGCACGGTCGACGCGCCTATCGGGCGAGACCCCTCGAACCGAAAGAGGATGGCCGTGGTAATGCAGCATTCGAAACCGGCAGTGACGCATTATACGGTATTAGAACGCTTTAGGGAGACTACCTATCTTGAAGTGCGTTTAGAAACAGGTCGCACACATCAGATCCGTGTGCATATGGTCTATGTTAAGCATCCGGTTCTGGGGGACCCCTTGTATGGACCGAAACAAAATAGGTATGGGCTGCATGGGCAAATGCTGCATGCCGCACATTTGGGATTTGAGCATCCGCGCAGCGGGCAATGGCTGGAGTTCGATGCCCCTGAGCCTATAGAGTTTGCGACCCTCCTTGAAAAATTGAGGGAGGAAGTTTCTTAGCATCCTACGGCGATAGTGTTCGTTGGGGGTGGTATTGATGAATTTAGTGGGTGCAAAACTTTAGTTTACCATTATATAAGACTAATTGGAATGATATAATTTTGACTATCAAATGCCATTAGTTCTTCCTTCAGGCAAAGTACGGCGCCATTTCCACGTTCGATATTTGCTCTATCCAGCGTTTTGAATACATTGGTTAGTTGTGATGCCGGTGATGCAGTTTTTTTAATTTCGATTGGGGATAGCCTTCCATCAGCTTCAATTATTAAATCTATCTCCTTCATATCCTTATCACGGTAATAATATATGAATGGAGTTTTTGCTGAGTTATTGTAGCTTTTGAATATTTCACCGACCACATAATTTTCTAGCACAGCACCATTCATTGCGCCGCTTTCAAGTGTTTCCGGACTACTCCATTTTGTAAGGTAGGTACAAAGACCTGTGTCGTAAAAATACAGCTTTGGTGTCTTAATTGCTCTTTTCAGGATATTATTAGAATATGGATGTAGATAGAATATGATTCCTAACGTTTCTAAAATCGACAACCAGTTCTTTGCTGTAACTTGTTTTATGTCAGCATCTCGTGCGATATCCGCATAGTTAACCATTTGACTGGTACGACACGCTACAGCGGTAATAAACTTCATAAACTTTAAAGATTCAATTGATCCCGAGAGTTCTTTAACATCACGTACTAAATAGGTGCTTAAATAACTCATATAAAAAATATTGCTATCCTTGTACTTGCCACTAACTATTGCTGGCATACCCCCTATAAATATTCGTTTATAAATTTCTGGAGTGGTTGCAGCTTTAATCGCTTTTTGCCTATCACATAGTGCTTCAAAATCTGTAGTAAATGGGACATTGCTACAGGAATTATATATTTCATTTTGAGAGAGCGACGAGAGATTAAGCACAGCAACGCGCCCAGCGAGTGATTCTTGAACCCCCTGCATTAACTTAAATATCTGCGAACCCGTCAACCAAAATTCACCAGGTTGATGATTTTTATCTACCATTACTTTAATGTATGTGAAAAGCTCGGGAGCATACTGAACCTCATCAATGAAAATTGGTGTTTTATATATTTGAAAAAACATAGCCGGGTCAGACTTTGCCAAGGCTCGAATATTCAAATCATCAAGAGATACATAGGTTCTATTTTTTCCCTCCATTAGATTTTGAAGCATTGTTGTTTTTCCAACCTGTCTAGGCCCTGAAATTAAAATTGCAGGATATTGCTCTGTAAGTTCAACGACTATCTTTTCCATATCGCGTTTTATATAAGACATTTCACAGCCACCTTCCGGCTAATATTAAATATATTCGTATTATAGCCGATTATTTAAGAAGTGTAAACGTTTTCCTTTTCAAAGAAATAGTCATGAGATTCGTTTAATTTCATTTCCATTTATTTCATTGACTTTCAGTTGATTGTGAAGTAAACTAAACTACAAGTGTTACGGCCTTTAATGAAGTCCTGAGAGGCTTGGGAAGGCAGACGGAAGCGAGGGAGGACTGTCTGCTGTTCAGACAGTTTTTTCTTTCCAAATCTTCAGATCCGGGGATAATCCCCGGGTGAAAGGAGTTAGTGAACTGTGGAAGCGGGTACGTTTAAAAGTAAAATTTTAGATGCGGATGAGGTTCGCAGGGCGGTAACTCGTATTGCTCATGAAATAGTGGAAAAGAATAAAGGAACCGATAAACTCGTCTTGGTTGGT
>NZ_JCAIJG010000110.1:0-26825 GCF_059735615.1 Desulfosporosinus sp. Tol-M2 | reverse complement strand
TCATACACCGCTAAGTGTCCTAAACCGTACTGTTGGGGCAGTTATGCCGAGTTTTTTGGTTATCCTGAGCCTGTGGACAGTGCCAGCCTGTGGAAAAGCCATTTGGGGTCTGTCTTAAAAGAGCTTTCCCACAGGCTTTGGACAAGTCTAATTTGAAGTATGCTTTGGGGTTGACTTGCCCACACTGTCCACAGGCACGACGGCTGCATGGGGTATGCATTATCCTGCGCGCATCTTGTTGATATTGACCATTGTCAGATTGAATTTCCAGTAAAAGATGGTCATTAAAATACCCCACGTTCCCTTAATTTCTTGGACTCGTGGTGCAGGAACTAAATTGATTATACGAGGAGGTTGACTATGAAGTTTCAATTAGCGCTCTAACCAGCCAAACCGGCCTGAAACCCACCCATATTCCGAATATTATCCATCTTCTGGATGAACAGTATTTCCGTAAAGTGGAGGCGGTCGAATTTGCTGTAAAATATGACGCCGGCAAAGATTTTCGCGGGGTTTTCTATGCCGATGTTGTACGTATTGGTGTCTCACGGACCTCGAAAACGCCACTCAGTATGTACTTAGCCCATAAAGGACTCAAGGCCGCGAATATTCCGCTGGTTCCGGAAGTAAATCCGCCGGAAGAACTGTTTAGTATTTCTCCTAAGAAAGTAATCGGTTTAACATTACAACCTGAATTGCTTAACTCAATTCGTACGGAGCGCTTAAAAACCTTAGGGTTGGAAGTAGGCCCGGATTATGCTAACCTAGAACGCATAATCCAAGAGCTGGAGTATGGACAGAGTGTCATGAAACGTCTCGGTTGCCCAATCATCGACGTCACTAGCAAAGCGGTTGAAGAGATCGCAAGTATAGTGTTGGAAATATTGAATAAGGAGGACGAAAATGACTAAGAAGTATGTCTACTTGTTCCGGGAAGGAAATGCTTCCATGAAAGACTTATTAGGAGGAAAGGGCGCTAATTTGTGCGAAATGACCAATCTGGGCTTACCGGTTCCACCGGGATTTACCATTACCACGGAAGCATAATCGAAAATTTTATAAAAAACCTAATAGATGTTATATGAGTTGAAATATCCTCAAATATGTATACTTACACGGTTAGCAGTGGGGCTTGGGGTATCGATTGAAGAGTTAGTTAGAACACTTTGAGGTTCCCCGAATAGGTAGCTATATAATTCCTATATTATCCTTTTATAACAGTCAGAAGCATTTTAAAGCGCTTCCGGGCCTCTAATCCGTGCGGTATACCGGAAGGCATAACGACTATCTCGCCGTTTTTTACAATTAAAAGATCATTTCCAATCGTAATTTCTGCCTCTCCATCTAAAACTTGAACAATTGCGTCTCCTGAAGTGGTATGAGTGCTGATGCCCTCGCCTTCATCAAGAGAAAACAATGTTACATTTGCTGTAGGTATCTGAGCAATAGTCTTGCTAACGACTTGCCCTGGCTGGTAGCTTATTAATTCTTCCAACTTTAGTACTTTAGAAAACTCAATATTCTTTACTAGATTAAACAAATTGATTTCCTCCTTTAAATTCTTAGGATGTCATTTCTAGCTTAGTATAACCTAAAAAACTTATCACTGAAGGGGAAATTAAATGTATAGTTTGCCAGTGTCTTGAAAATGTTCAGGAAGGGCTTGTTGTGGTTTTTTCCTCACACACAACTGCCGGAATAACTATTAACGAAAATGCCGACCCGGATGTACAAAGAGATTTTCTCCGGAGGCTTGATGTAATGGATTTTAAAATATACTTTTAAACGATTTTGGCTGTTCGTTGTTGTCGAAGTGGTTGCTAACTTTTTATTCGCCTATTTAGTATTGACTTGGTTTGCAAGAAGAGGAATAGTAGATTATAATGCCGCTTTAGCAGTGTTTATAGCAGCAACTTTAATTTCACTTTTAATGTATAGTTTCCAAATGTGGCAAGAGGCACCTGTAAACAAATAGTATTTTTAAGGGCTTCCGAGATCATGTATCGACTTCGGAAGCCCTGTTTTGATGTACTTCGTACCCCTTTTCCGTGCCAATTTCATGCCGGAAGATTTACTCAAGCTTATCCCGGTTTATGCTATTGCCATTTACAAAATTTTAGTTTCGATTTAATAATCCAATATCAAGCTTTTTTTGCCTAATAACTCTATTAATTAGATGAATAATCAGTGCCAGTATAATTGTGATCATGATGATGTGCCAACGTTGTTGAACCACTGTGGCTATGCATATGAGAACCATCAGCCAGATAAACTGCCGGGCCAGTCATACCAGAATAATAATGAATATGCCCATCGTTCCTCGAAGTGGCCCCCTTGTAACTATGTACATGTGATTCGCCGTATGCTATCCCTAAACTAGTCTCACCTGCCAAAGTGTGATTGTGTTCATCACTTACTGATGTTACAAATAAATAACCGTGTACATGGTTAAGGCCTGTTCTCAAAATCGTCACCCGCCTCTTATTAGTAAAAATTCCACGAAAGCTTAATACAATATATGGAGGTTGCTGGTAATCCGTGTATTTGATTAAAAAGGGGGAGGGCTGCCCACACTCCTCCTGGCTCTCAATCCCGGTTTTACTGGCTCAAAACCGTCGGAATACTCAGTCCGGTGATCACCATATTGAAATATAAAACTAAAAGGTGTAGCATTACACTATAAAATAATACTTACCATGAGAAAGAAAAATGGAAAAAGCAAGGATAGTATTTCACTCGTGAAAGGAAGTGCGCCACAGGGTGATATTATGAAGATTTACATTTTACCTAAAACAAAATCCGGCAAGTACTCTGTAATATTTATCGTTATTGCCATTGTATTGGCAACTATTGTAATTATGGCAGGAATGAATATAGCTACACCACTGGGTAATGCCGGTTTCTTTAGCAATATGCCCTTGGCGTTGATGACCTTGGTGCATTTACTTGTGCTGTAATTTCTACGATAATGGGTTTTGTAGCATTAATCAAAAATACCGAACGATCAGTTTTAGTATATTTATCTATTTTGATTGGCGCATTGGCTATATATTTGGGATAGCGCAAGTTGTCGGTGAAATTACTGGTTCACATTGATGTGCCACTCCGATACTCAGTAGTGTAAAGGGAGTCCTGTTAGATTAATTTACTTTTATGGCATAAATAATTGACTTCATAGAAGTCGAGTGCCGCTCTTCCTCTATAAAAAATGATTAGATGAAAAGAAACTTATGGAGGTGTCTGAAGTGAACAATACCCAGCGAATATTACTTGCGGTGTATTTGCCCCTCACAGTTTTGATTCTATCTTTTCATATGTTATATCAGAAAGATGAACCTGCTTTATATTTAATGTTTGCTGTTAGGGTGACCATGTTCTTCTCTGTCGTTGTTATGGTAAAGCGGTTTAAGGAACAGAATCTTATTCTGCTGGCATTTTTATTTACGATCATTTCAGACTATTATTTTGTATATGCGAATACTTTGGTTCAACCCATTGCGAATCGTGAACTCTATGGAATGCTTGGATTTATAGCGGCATATTTGTGCTTGATAGCTGCGTTCAACAGAAATTTTAAAATTGGAAAAGCCGAATTAATTACGCTGTTACCCTTTGCAGGTATCTTTACATATGTTTTCTTATCTCTGCAACAGTATGCAAAAGGCTTCATGTATCCGGCTGCAATTATATTAGGAATTATACTGTGCTTTGCTGGAATGACAATGGTTGCGACACTGTACAGAGGATACTTCTTAAAGAGAACGGCATGTTTGGTAGCATTGGCAGGATGCATACTATTTATTAGCGACATGTTCGTTGCATTTTCCATTTTCCACCCCGTTTTTAAAGAGTTTATACTCTGGAAGGAAAATCTGATTTGGGGCACTTATGTACCGGCTTGGACCTTTTTAATGATGGTGGCCGCAGAAGATAAAATACATTGTATAGAAGAGAAAGTTGAAGTACCACTTGTCTGAATCAAAGACTAATTAAGCGGTACTTCAAGGGAGTTGGCAACCTGTCCCATGAGAGGTGTGATTGGGTGTGATGAAGGATTTGATTAAATGCATTTCATTATGCGCTTAGCATGAAACCCTTTGTTAATTTGTTTTACGGATGTTAAAATAGTTTATCCAGAGAAACACGAGGACCTGGATGCTGTAATAATAGCCTAGTTGAAAGGACGAGCAAGGTGAAAGTCAGGATTTTTAGTTCCCCGGATTATCGAATTTTAGATAAAGAAATCAATCAATGGCTGGAAGAGAATAATTGGATTAAGGTAATTAACATAACCCAAAGCACAGGAACCGCAACCGTGATTTCTATCTGGTACAACGAACCTAATGTACCGATCCTTGGGTAATGTCAAAAGGTAAATTATAATAAGATGGACATGGAGGCCAAAGAATGCTTACCTTTTATTGTTTTCCCCAGTGAAAGACTTGCCGTAAAGCAGAAGCGGGTCTTCGGCAAGAAAATATTCCGTTTGAGTACCGGAACATTGTAAAAAACCCTCTCTCCGTCGATGAATTGTTAGAATTGGCGGAACTTGGCGAAATCACTGTTCATGATTTGCTTAACAAGAAGAGCAAAACTTACAAGGAGCTTGGGAAAGAACTTGATGGGTCCAACGAATTGGCGGTTGCCGGTTTTCTTTCGACTAATCCAAAAGCAATGGTCAGACCATTGCTTGCAGGGATCAACGAGCTGATTATTGGGTTTGAGGATTAAAAATGAATTGATGGCTGCTATTCGCTCCCTTTCTACCATGCCGGAGCGTTTTCCTTTTCTCCATGCGGAATTATTCCTATCAATAAATACCACAAATTGTTCGTGGAAAAGTGGTATTTGATTCTATATCAGATGAAGGATCAGACAGTGTACATTGAATAAATTGGGGATTGCAGGCGGGATTATGGGTGTTTGGTGCGATAAGTGCCTATAGCCAACCGTTGTATTAGTAAGGGAGTGATACTATGCCCCCATATCAAATTAAATTCAAGCCGGAGAACTGTATTATTGAAGCTGACGCCGGCACATCTCTGCTTAAAGCAGCCGCTCAGGCGGAAATACATATCAAATCAGGGTGCGGTGGTAAGGGAACTTGCGGTGCTTGTAAGGTTGTAGTTAAAAGCGGAGACCCCTTAGTGCTGGGAACCGGGAACTTAACAGCCGAGCAAATTTCCGCCGGAGTCAGGCTGGCCTGTCAAACCAGGATCCGAGGGGATTTGACGCTTGAGGTGCCTCCGGAGTCCCGCTTGCAAGATCATCAGGTCTTAATGGGGGATGTCCAGAAAGGGATCTTACCGGAAAGCGGACCTGATTTACTGGAAAGGTTCGGGCATCATTCGCTTGCAGCGAAGCAGCGAATTTCACTGCCTGCGCCGACCTTGACGACGAACACGTCTGATTGGGACCGCCTGAATCTGGAACTACGGTGGGTCCTCAAAGCTGGAGAAAAACCCATTCACATTCCCTTAGCCATTTTAAAAAACTTGCCGGAAGCCCTCCGTCAAGCAAACTGGGATGTATCTGTCACCCTAACTGATACTGATTCCGGGATGACCGTCACTTATGTGGAACCCGGAAATGACCGGCCACCCTATGGTTTGGCAATTGATATTGGTACCACTACAGTTGTCGTTTACCTTATCAATCTCCGGACAGGAGAAATTGAGGATCAGCAGGGATCATACAATAAACAGGCAAAATTCGGTGATGACGTTATTTCGCGGATTGTATATGCCGCAGAAGAAACGAAGCACTTGGAAGGGATTCAGCATACGGTTATTGAAACCATCAATGCGCTTATTGACACGATTCTTGGCCGTCAATCCCTGACAAGTTGCAATATTTCCTGTGCCATGGTCGCCGGCAATACCACAATGACCCAATTATTTCTGGGCGTGGATCCGCGCTACATTCGATTGGAGCCCTATATTCCTACGATGACCGGCGTGCCCTCTGTCACCGCTCAGGAAATTGGCTTGCATATGCTGCCTGAGGCGTTGGTACATTGTTATCCCGCGGTAGCGAGTTATGTGGGCGGGGATATTGTTGCCGGAACACTGATTACGGATCTGGCCAAGGGGGAAGAGATTAGCCTGTTCATTGATATCGGGACGAATGGGGAAATTGTACTCGGAAATCAGGACTGGCTCGTGACCTGCGCTTGTTCTGCCGGACCAAGCTTTGAAGGCGGCGGGATAACTTTTGGGATGCGAGCAATGCCCGGAGCGATTGAACGGGTGATCATTGAGCCCGAGACCTTGGATGTATCCCTGAAAGTGATTGGCAATAGCCTGCCCGTTGGAATATGCGGTTCAGGTCTGGTGGATTGTGTGGCTAAGCTGCTCGGAGCAGGAATTATTGATCGGGCGGGGAATTTCCAATTGGGACATCACTCCGGCTCGGAGCGTTTAAGAGCTGCAAGCGATGACAAAGAGTTCGTCTTGGCCTGGGCTGAGCAGGCTGGCGGAGAAAAAGACGTGGTCATAACTGAAAATGATGTCAAAAATATCATACGCGCTAAGGGGTCGATCTACGCCGGTATTCGTTGCTTACTGAAGATGGTGGCCGTAGATATGGAAATGATCAGTAGGATTGTTATTGCCGGGGGGTTTGGTAATTACCTGAATGTTCATGATGCCGTTCAAATTGGACTGCTTCCGGATCTTGAACCGGAACGCTTTGAATTCATCGGCAATGCTGCCATTAAAGGAGCACGTCTCGCCTTACTCTCCCAGAATGCCTGGCGGGAAGCTGCCGAGCTGGGACGGAAAATGACCTATGTGGAGCTCTCAGTGGGGGCGACATATATGGACGAGTATGTTGCCGCCCTATTTTTGCCCCATACGGATTTATCCCTTTTCCCATCTTGTCAAAATAGTGATTAACGGAGGTCTTCTTATGGCAAAGGCCAAATATATAGCAGTTGCCGGTAAAGGTGGAGCAGGAAAAACTACGTTTACGGCTTTATTGTTAAGACAATTAATCAGCCAAAAAAAAGGGATTTCAATTCTCGCCGTCGATGCCGACCCCAACGCCAACCTTGGCGAAGCTTTGGGCCTCAATGTTACGGCAACGATTTCGGAGTTGCTGGAACAAATTAAAGAGCCCCAGGCAATTCCCGCTGGAATGCCCAAGAATATCTTCGTTGAATATAAACTTCAGCAGTGCTTGGTAGAGTCTAAAGACATTGATCTGCTTGTTATGGGAGGGCCGCAAGGAGCGGGGTGTTACTGCTATCCCAATGATCTTTTACGCAAACATCTTGAGAATATCGGAGAAAACTATGACTATGTGGCAGTGGATTGTGAAGCCGGTCTGGAACACATCAGCCGACGTACCATTCCCTACATTGATTGTATGTTCGTCATCAGTGATTCTTCGGCCCGGGGCATCCGCTCAGCAGGCCGGGTACACGATCTGATCCGCGGACTCAAGTCTCCCGTAAAGTCCATCTACTTGATTGTGACGAAGACCACGGAGGGAAGTATGGAGTCCTTAAAAGAAGAAATTGAACGCACAGGGCTGACTTTGCTTGGGGATATTCCCCTGGATCCTCTGGTTGCGGAATATGACCTTGCAGGCCGACCATTATTCGATTTGCCTGATGAATCCGTCTCGGTTCAGGCTGTCGAAAGCATTTTGCACAGGGCTGGAATCTTTAAATAGCCTTTAAATAGCCTTTAAATAGACCATGACTAGACCTTTAGGCCACAAACGTGGCGCCGCCGAAAGGATGAAGATGTTTATTAAGAACATTTAATAGATATTGAAATAAAAACCAAAAGGTGTAGACTTACACCATAAAATAAGTATACTATGAGGAAGAAAAATGGGAAAAAAGCAATTTGTTAAATTAATGGACGAAAAACTTAAGCTGATTCGCACTGAGTACGGACTGACTCAGGATAAAATGGCTTTAATATTGGGGATTTCAAAAAAGACCTTGATCGAAATAGAAAAAAACAGAAAAAGTTTAGGCTGGACCAGTGCGGTTGCATTAGCAAGTATTTTTTCAGACAGTACAATACTGCACGATGCAATCGGAGGGGATGTATCTGAAATCATCATCGCCTTGGCGTTTAATGATATCGATGTTGACTATCCTAAAACTTGGGGAGGGAAAGTTTGGTGGAAAACAATATCCGAGGAAAAATGCTACCGCATTCAGCAGAATATGTTTTCGCGTCATTATAGACTATTAGATCAGGAAAATCGTAGGGTATATGCCTCTTTTAGTTTAAAGGAGACGGAAGAACTATTGGAAGAGATACTGAACTCTAAGTAGCCTCGATCTCCTTGGCGCAAAAGGGGGCATTTTTCTGTACCCATGATAATCGTCGAGGTCTTTTGGAATAAAGAGGATTACTTAATATGTTGTTCCCCGCGGTGATACTCGGCAATATAGGGAAGATTTCGGTATTCTTCTTTATAATCAAGACCGTAACCGACGACAAAGAGATCGGGCATAATAAAGCATCGGTAATCAATTGTGAGCGTGAGTAGCCGCTCTGCAGGGTTGTCAAGGAGGGTGCAAATTTTTAGACTGGCAGGTTTGGAATCAGCAAGGTGCTGACAGACATAACCCAAGGTTAGGCCTGTACCAATGACATCTTCAACCAAAAGCACATGGCGATCGGTTATGGTTAAGTTCAGATCCTTGGTAAATCGGACAACCCCGGTTCTATTTGTTACCTCAGGGGATACTCCTACGGAAAGAAAATCAATATTCAAAGGAATAGTGAGATGACGTGTTAAGTCAGCTACAAAGTAGATGGCTCCTTTGAGGACGCTGACTATGACCAACTCCTTGCCCTGGTAGTCTCGATTGATCTCCAGACCTACTTCCGCTACTCTCTGTTGTATTTGCTCTTGGGTAAAGATAGTTTTTCCAATACCAGAAATACCCATTATATTTCAAATCCTTCCCGTAGTCCGAATCTTTCTAAAAGGGTATAGAAGTCGTTTTTAAAAACAATGTTGATATTAGTACCGGGATAGAGCTTTTTGAGCAGATGCACCTTTTTCTTTTTCTCAGAAACATATTTCTGATTCATGGTAGTAAGCTCTATATAGGTATTAAACCTGGGCAAGTAAAAATCCGGTGAAAAAGCCATGGTGATATTGCCTTCCATATCCCATTTAATAGGGAAGGTGCGGGGCTCATATTCCCAGTCTAAACTGTACATATCAAGAATCTTGGCAAATTCTTCTTCGGATTGGTTTTTAAAAACAACATGCCTATTCACCTTTTCAGCAAAGGGTTTAACCAAAGGCGGAGAGGTAACCTGCTTATTCTGTGCTAAGTTGTATAACAGGGAGGTTACTTCTTCTATGCTTAGGAAATCAGTATTAATGGTAATATGGTAAAGCCCTGGGTCTGACCAGTCCTTCCTATAAAGTGTGGCGATATAACGTTTGTGTTTCCGATCTGTAAGCTCAAGAAACTTTTCCGCATCTTTTTTCAAAAGGCTATGGGTTTGCATAATGCGGTTGGTTCGGATTTCACGGGATGCCATAATTTTCACGTGAAGGGCGGCAGGATGGCGAGCAAAAATAATCTGAGCACCTAAACCTGAAATTATTGCCGGTTGTTCGGCAATAAAATTTTTCAATTTGACTTCCAAATGTTCGGCAAAGGTTAAGCCCAGGGCTGAAGGGGTCAAGAAAAAACCAGGGCTTTCCACCAGCATATGTAGTTCATGTTTGTTGGCCACCTCTGGAAGCCATTCGCTCATGACAAGATCTCTAGTAATGACAGGTAGATTCAGCTTTTTGGCGAGAAGTTCCATGATTTCATTCCCAAGACTTCCGGTTTGTCTGGAAACAGTAAAGAATAGCATAACAGTCACCTCTTGATGTTGCTAAATTGGCCATATATCTCTGTACAACTTGATTAAGCTTATATCAAGTAGTTAATAGAATAATTCTACCATGAATTATAACCGGAAGCTAAAAGTTCTAGCAGGTCCCGTGTAGAATTATAAAGTTGGTAAATAAACTAATTAAGATTGAAATTTTCTTGTCAGAGTATAAAAGAATGAGATAATAATAGTAATGACTTGATTAGCCGAGATAGTATTTAAAATATCCGGGAATTAGGAGAGATACAAAATAATTCGGCCGTATTCGTGAATTGACGGAAGCGGATTAATCGGATATTATTTAAGTAAGCTCCAAGGAATTCCTAAGACGGGAAACCTGCACAGCCAGAAAAACAGAAACGGAACAGAAAAACTTATCGAGGATTCAGTGGGAAATGGGTACAACAGGTCTGACGACATGGAAGAGAAAATTCGCGTAGTCTGAAAGGATTAAAGTGGATTGGGCACGGAAGTGAAGTAAAGCTGTGGTAGGCAGATGACAACTGGAACCCAGACCAATCAAGGTTGTGTCAATCGATAAGTTGAGTATTAGGAAACGAAGTTTGAAGGCAATGGTAGGTAAGAAGTCGATAAAGGTTCGTTGGAGCTTCTATAATTCAAAAAGCCGGAGCAGAGATATCTGCCTCGGTTTTTTCATTGCAAATGATTATAGCCGTCGGATTTATAGTTAATTCTGAACGGGCGGTACATCTTATCGTAACTACATACCTTGATTCGGCAGAGTTGATGGCCCGACGGCATATCCCCATGACAATGCAGGATAGGGCAAAGCGTTTAGATATCTTTATCCAGTTAAATGCAGGCAACAGCGGCAGCCCGGTCATCAATAATCAGGCACAAGTAGTCGGTGTGATTTTTGGCGTTACTACTTTCGAAAATGAGGGGGTTTCAGAGTCCAGGGGTTTAGCAATACCGATTAAAGCCCTGCCTAAAAAATATTTTGACCAAAACTGAGCAGGAGTTTGCTTAGAAAAAATAAATATAGACGCCCACATGAAAGCAAGCACGGTGGGTTTTTTTATTGCAAGAGGCTCACTTCTTTCCACGCGTTCCCCTTAACTTTTGCTCACTTTTATTATCGCGTTCATAAGATAAGAAAGAGAGGATTAAACAAATAAGCATAAGGTGAGGAACGATATGAGGCTTAATGGAAAGGTTTTGATCGCTCAAAGCGGGGGGCCGACTGCAGTAATAAACCAGACCCTGGTCGGAATAGTTCTGGAAGCCAAAAAACATACCCCAGTATGCGGAGTTTATGGAGCATTAAGAGGGGTGGAGGGGATAGCTAATGAGGATTTTCTCGACCTAACCCAAGAAACTACCTATAATTTGGAACAGGTGGCCTTAACCCCGTCCTCTGCTTTATTGTCTACTAGGATAAAACCGGACAGCAAATTTTGTCACGAGATATTAAAAGTCTTAAAAGCCCATGATATCCGATATTTCTTTTATATCGGCGGCAATGATTCCGCGGATACAACCCGCATGGTTAATGAAGAAGCCAAGCTGGCCAAATATGATTTGCGGGTGATCCATGTGCCTAAAACTATCGACAATGACTTAATGCTGAACGATCATACTCCTGGCTTTGGTTCGGCAGCCAAGTTTGTCACCCAGGCTTTTATGGGAGTTAACCTGGATGTCAGGGCTATACACGGAGTATATATTGGCGTAGTAATGGGCCGTCATGCCGGATTTTTAACTGCATCTTCGGCCATTGCACGAAAATTTGATGCTGACGGGCCTCATCTCATCTATCTACCGGAAAGGGTCTTCAGCATAGAGCCGTTCCTGCTGGATGTAAAAGAGGTTTATGACAGATACGGGATCTGTATAATTGCCGTTTCCGAAGGAATCAAAGATGCTTCTGGGGCGCCTATTGTTACAACGCTGGGTAAGGGAATCGAGAAGGATGCCCACGGCAATATACGGCTTTCTGGCACCGGTGCCTTGGGAGACATGTTATCGGATCAAATCAAAGAGAAGCTGAACATTTCCCGGGTGCGCAGCGACACCTTTGGCTACTTGCAGCGTTCTTTCTTCGGCTGCGTGTCCGATGTTGATCAGCATGAAGCCCGGGAGGTTGGAAAAAGAGCTGTTCAGATGGCTATGTGGGATGATGTGAACGGTTCAGTCACCATCAGGCGAATTGGTAACTATTACATCGATTATCAACTGGACCGGTTTGAGGATATCGCTGCCAAGACCAGATATATGCCTGATGAATTCATCAACCGGGCAGGAAATAATGTTACGGACGCCTATAAATTTTACGTCAGACCGTTGTTAGGCTCCGGGCTGCCCCAGCCTTCGTGGGTGCGGGCTCCCCAGGTACCCAAACTGTTGAATAATGATTAATAGCCTGATATCAGCAGCTTCGGGGCATTTTGCCCATTTCTCTTATGCTTTTTTACGTGTTTGAGCGTCCCTTTTTCTTTTGCCTGTAATATTTATTGAACGTCTAATGGAACATATTTCCGACCTCCAGGGGGATGCAAATGCGCGGAATTGAAGCGGTCAGCGGAAATTCTGGATGGGTCAACTGCTTATTTTATGTAATTTCTGAGATAAAGTCTTACTAATTATAAGTATTATGATTTCGGAGTTCTCACTCTTTACGCGTTATATACTTGAAATGAGGACAGATCACCGAGGCTGTATTCTTATCCGTAGTTATGTCAATAGCATTACTCTAACTATGCCAATGCTAAGTATTAATTAACAGGGAGGAAGAAAAATGATTCGTAAAAGTATTATAAGAACGATGGAAAGTACCTTCATTGTTCAGATACCCCATCCGGCAGGAAATGGTATGCTGACCCCAAAGGGGACAGGCTTTTTTATCTCGGGAGATGGATATTTTATTACCGCGAAGCACGTCGTTGAAAGTGTTAGTAATTTTACAGATATACGGTTATCCCGACCTGGGAATGATGTACGTACGATGGTTCAATATCCGGCACTAGTTAAAATGTGGGATAGTTCTGATATAGCTCTACTTAAAATAGATTATAATTTGAATAAAGATAAGGAGTTTCTTAAGGGTAAAAGTGAATTCTCTTATATAGAAATTGAATTGGACGAACAAATTGAAGGAACTCCAGTTTATTCATATGGATTTCCCTTGTCGCGAGTTGAGAGAAATGGGGTAATTGCATTTGAATTTATTAGCCCTCGAGTTACTTCAGCTATAATTGCTTCGAGGCACGATTTAATTGGACCAATACGCTCAAGCAGCGATCCAAAGTTTTATGCCATTGACAAAGCTTTGAATAATGGGAACGGTGGCGGCCCAATAGTTTTAACGGAGACGGGAAAAGTGATTTCAGTATGTATTAGGCCTCAACCGGTGTCTATTCGTCAGGATCAGAAGGTTTCAGTAACAGTACCGCTCTTATATGCAATTACTTCATCTTTGAAGAATATTGAAGATTATCTATAGTACTATGTTAGTATTCTAAACCGCAACGTCACATAAATCCTATAAATTCCAAGGATTAAAAGGTTCGTAGATTAAGTAAAAGTTATTTAAATTGCATTTTGCGGAATGATACGATGCATAATAAGAGTATATTATTGCTTAAGAAGTAAGAAGGGGATCAGAGAATAGGGAAGGAACCGGCGTGATTATATGACTGCTAAACTCAACGAGTACAACCAAAAAAGGAAATTTGCCAGAACCTTGGAACCGGAAGGGATAACAGAAGTTGCACAAAAGGGTCTGAGGTATGTTGTCCAGCACCATCTGGCACGTAGAGATCACTACGATTTCCGCCTGGAATGGGACGGAGCTCTATTGAGCTGGGCAGTACCCAAGGGCCCTTCCTATGATACACGGGACAAGAGGCTCGCCGTACGGGTGGAGGAGCATCCTCTGGAATACAGAAACTTTGAGGGGACGATTCCCAAAGGGGAATATGGCGGCGGTGTGGTCATGCTCTGGGATGAAGGGTACTGGGAACCCTATGGGGATGTGGAGGACGGACTTTGTGCAGGTGTGCTGAAGTTTGTTCTAAACGGAAGAAGACTTAAGGGAAAGTGGGCGCTGGTGGGATTAAACGGGAAAGCCGGCAAGAAGCAGGATAACTGGCTGTTACTTAAAGAAAAAGATGAGTATGCCAAAACTGCCGACTGGATTTCTGAATTTACCACCAGTATCAGAACCGGACGCTCCATGCTGGAAATTGAAGAAGGGGCAGACGATAAGATCACCCGCAATCCCTTCAGCAGTACAGGCGTGCAGCTGGCCCAATTAGTCCATTCGCCTCCTAAGGGTGAGGATTGGCTTTATGAGATGAAATACGACGGCTACAGGATCCTGGCCTATATAGAAGACAATAGCGTCCGGCTTATCACCAGGAACGGCCATGATTATACGGAACGGTTCCAGGATTTCGCCTCTTCCCTTGTTAAATGGGCAGGCAGGAGGGCGATGATCCTGGACGGCGAAATGGCCATCACAGACGCAGTGGGCAAGACGGATTTTCAGGCCCTGCAGAACTATCTAAAAAATCCCCATACCAAAAACCTGACCTATATCGTCTTTGATCTTCTGGCGCTGGATGGAGCGGACCTTCGGGGACACCGCCTGATTGACAGAAAGGATACGCTTGAAGCTTTGCTGAAGGATCCCCCCAAAAACCTTCACTACAGCCGACATGTGAGAGGAAACGGCAAGGAAAGTTTCCGCGCGGCCTGTGAAGCAGGCATGGAAGGGATCGTCGGCAAAAAAACCGATTCCGTCTACAGCGGTGCAAGAAACGGCGACTGGATCAAACTTAAATGCGATCAAAGGCAGGAATTTGTCATCGGTGGATATACGCTTTCCGATAGAAAAACCAGCGGGGTAAGTTCCCTGCTCCTGGGCGTCTATGCAGGCGGGGAATTAGTCTATGCCGGACGTGCCGGTACCGGCCTGAGCCAAGCAGACATGAAAGAGCTAGAGGGGAAATTTGCGGGTATAAAGAGAATGGAACCCCCTTTCCAACCCGCGCCCAAGCCCAGGTCGACGGAAAAGATCACCTGGCTTGAACCTGAACTGGTGGCGGAAATTAAATTTGCCGAATGGACCGAAGATAAACTATTAAGGCAGGCCAGCTTTAAAGGTCTGCGCACGGATAAGAATCCCAGGGATATTAAAAAGGAAAAAGCGGATGAGGAAATACAGCCTCAATCAGCCGCTAAAGAAACGGAGAGCGTCGTGGAAGCAAACACCAAAGGTCTCATCATTGAAGGAATTAAGATCAGCAACCCGGATAAGGTTATCTTTGCCGACCCTGAAATCACCAAAGGGGATGTGATCCGGTATTACGCCCAGGTGGCAGGGCGCATGCTTCCTTTTGTGAGCCGCAGGATTCTCAGCATTGTGCGCTGTCCAAAGGGTATCTCCCAGACCTGCTTTTATAAGAAGCATCCCGGTCCGGGGAACCTTGGAATCGTGACCATTCCTATTTTCACCAGTGACGGAGAACCGGAAGACTATTTCTATATCGAGAATGCATCCGGGCTGATCGCCGAAGCACAAATGGGTACACTGGAATTTCATACCTGGGGAAGTAGTGTCGACGAGCTGGAAAGGCCTGATCTGATGGTATTTGATCTGGATCCGGATGAAGGGATGGACCTGAGCAAGGTGCGCCAAGGTGTGCGGGATATAAAAAATATTCTTGCTGAACTTTCCCTGAACTCCTACCTCAAGACCAGCGGCGGTAAAGGGTACCATGTGGTCGTTCCATTAAAACCTGCCGTTGCCTGGGATGGATTTCACAATTTTGCCAGGCGTATTGCCGAAGTGATGGAGCAGAAGTGGCCGGACCGCTACACAAGTAATGTGAGAAAGGCTAAGCGTGCCGAAAAGATCTTCATCGACTGGATTCGCAACGGCAGAGGTGCTACCAGCATTGCCCCCTATTCCCTGAGAGCGCGGAAAGGGGCTGGGGTATCCATGCCCATCGCCTGGGCGGAGCTGGACATGGTAGCTCCTGACGGTGTCAATATGGCGGAGGCACTCCGGAGGATCGGCGGCAATGATCCTTGGCAGGATTTTTTCCGGAATAATCAACAGCTGAAATGAGCAGGCGGAACTATGTGCCATCCTCCTGCCTGAACAGGTAAAAGTTGCAGAGCAGCAGGGCGCAGATTCGTTCGTCTTCCAAGCTGATACCGCAAAGTTCCTGTGTTTTGTTTAAACGGTAAAGCAATGTATTTCGGTGTATGTGCATTTTAGCTATAGTTTTTGAATGGTTGCACATGGAGTTAATATATATACGCAGCGTTTGCAAATAAGCGGTGCCGTTTTTTTGGCCATAAAGCCGCAAAATCTCTATGGAAGGATGCAGATAATTTAGCGGATCTATACTTTCGCGTACATATGACATCATATTTTCCAATACAAAATCCCGATAGGAGTACATATTTTCTGCAGGTATATATCGCCTGCCAACCTCAAGCGCCCGCTCAGCCTGGTATTTTCCGGTCCGTTTCCTCCTATTATCACTACACAAATAGGGGGTTTCAGTGATATGCTAAGGTTTTGTTCCCAGATCAAAAACTCCTCTCGGGTGCTGACCAAACCTTGAAACAGGTCGCGTATAAAGGACGTTACAATAGGATAGTGAGAGTTGGAAGAGGTGTAGGCTTTTTTCTACATTTCCAATGCTACCGCCTGGCATACCAGCTGCGTGATCTTGACATGCAAATCGGTAAATTTATCTTGTTCAAATAATACGCCTACATATCCCCTATCTGTACTGCTGCAATTACCAGCGTTATAATAGAAAAGAGAGGTGTTATTAATGAGGTTGACTCCAGCAGGTGAACTGACCCGGCGAATTACCGCATTGCAAAAACTGTTGCAGCAAAAAGGCGTTGACGGTGCGTTAATCATGGATAACGTGGATATGTTCTATTTTGCAGGCACTGCTCAGCGTGCCTACCTGTTTGTTCCTGCCGAAGGCAGGCCTTTGTTGATGGTGAAGAAAAGCTTTACCCGTGCCCGGGGAGAATCAGCGTTGCAAGAGATTATTCCCCTGGCTAATGTAAAAGACTTAACCAAAATGCTATATGCGTATGGTTATAATAAAATAACTACCTTGGGGCTTGAGCTGGACGTATTGCCTGCGGCACTGTATCTGCTTTTTCAAAAGCTATTTGAGGGTGCTCAGATTGTAGATATCAGTGGCTTAATTCGTTCTGTGCGCATGGTTAAGTCATTTTATGAACTGGAGGTGCTCCGGGATGCCGCTCAGCTTAATTACACTCTCTTTTCCCGGGCCAAGGACTATTTAAGAGAGGGTATTACTGAATTGGAATTGGCAGGTCAGCTGGAGATGGTGTATCGCCTGGCAGGACATTCGGGCACTGTAAGAATGCGAGGATTTGATCAGGAAGTATATTTTGGTCATATATTGTCTGGCGCCAATGCGGCTATACCTAGTTATATGGAAAGTGCTACCGGCGGACCGGGAGTAAGCATGTCCTTTCCTCAGGGAGCGGGCTATAAGATAATAGCCCGGAATGAGCCGGTTATGATTGATTATGTAGGAGTTTTAGACGGTTATATGGCAGACCAGACCCGGATATATTGTATCGGTCAACTGCCGGATAAACTCGTACATGCTCATGAGACAGCTTTACTTATTCAAGAAGCAGTTAAGCAGATGGCTGTGCCGGGGGCATTGTGCGAGGATATTTACCGGCATGCGATGAATATGGCGGCCGAATCCGGATACGGAGAGCATTTCATGGGCTACTCCGAGCCCGTACCTTTTATTGGACATGGCATAGGTCTAGAACTCAATGAATGGCCGGTATTGACCTCAGGTTTTAAAACGCCGCTGGAGAAGAACATGGTCATAGCTCTAGAACCAAAATTTATTTTTCCCGAAGGTGCTGTGGGCATAGAAAACACTTTTGTTGTGGGGGAAAAAGGACTGGAAACATTGACGTTGTTTGATGAAAATATAATTTATCTTAGGTGAAAGACAAGCTGAACAAACGGAAGGCACACGAGATCACATAATATATTTAAATAGTTATGTTTATATATAAGGATAAGGTATTGGATTTACTTTAAACTTATAGTATAATTAGCTCGATATTGAAATTATACATTAAAGGAGGATGTTGGATGAAAAGAAAGACGATTACATTAATGGTGGGGCTGATTTTTTCGATGTTGGTGTTTACCGGATGCTCCCAACAAGTCAACTCAGTGGGAACGTCTCCAAACGGGAGTGAAATTGCCATAGAGAAAGCTGCCATGAAGTTTATGAAGGATTATCAAGCAGGCGGCTATAAACTTGTTTCGACTGAGGATCTAAACAAATGGGTGAGCGAAAAGAAAGACATGATTATTATTGATACTATGCCGGCCGATAATTTTGCTAAAGGTCATATACCGGGGGCCGTAAATGCAGTGCTTCCTAAAACCGGGATGGCCGACGCTACGGTTGAGCAAAAGGCAGCTTTTATAAAGCTTCTTGGAACTGATAAGAATAAGATAATAGTGGTATACTGCGGATTTGTGGGTTGTGCAAGAAGTGATGTAGGGGCAGTCCTAGCCGTAAAAGAAGGTTTTACAAACGTATATAGAGTACCAGGCGGATCGGTAGCCTGGGAAGAAGCTAAATATGCGATGGAGAAATAGAATTTCTAACCTGACAAATAACAGCAGTCTCCCGATTTATCGGGAGACTATTTTGTACTCTCGGTCAATCCAAAATCAGAAACAGAAAGGATAACTAATCAATGATAATGATAAATAAGGCTAAAACCATAGGCTACCGGAGGCTCTTTGCCATTGTATCTTTAATCGGAGCGATCTATGCGGCTTATGGCGCTTCCAGTACACTGACTTGGCCGGGGATCACATGGTATATCATCTGCATCGCTGCGCTGTTACTTGTCAAAGATCCCAGGTTTGTCATACTACTTTGGTTTGCTGTAGCCACCCATATCATACTCAGCGGCTACCAACTCTGGCTTTGGCAAACTCAACAGATCACTCCTTGCATTTATTGCTCTAGCGCAGCGTTGTGCGTCCTGATCGCCACGACTGTGCTGTACCGCCCCTTACTTAGTGCTTTGTTGGTTCTGTTTATGATCGGAATGCTGTGTGCATGGCCCTTTATCTTTCCACCATCATGCGGCTGTTAAATCTAACCTCGATGTTTGAGTTTTTTAATAACAATTTGATAAGACCACCTGGTTCCGTACTTGGCATAACTGATAATTAATTACCTTGAATCTTAACCTTAATATAGTTAATAGTAGTATTGACATAATTAACATATGGGATTATTATCTTAAGTATAGAGATGATTTAGATGACTTACATAGAGGTGATGGTTCTTGAACTATAAAATGCCGCATCGGTGTCCGGTATGTGATCACGAAATGCGGATTAGTAAACTAACCTGTACCCATTGTCCAACAAAGATTGAAGGGGAATTTAGTACGTGTAAATTCTGTCAACTCCCGGCTGAACAGCTGATTTTTGTGGAGACATTTATTAAATGTCGTGGGAATATTAAAGAGGTGGAAAAAGAGCTGCGTATCTCCTACCCTACAGTACGAAGCCGTTTAGACAGTATTATTGAAACGCTCGGCTATCGGGTCGACGGGGATAAAGAAAAGCAGGATCCCCAAGAAGAAAGCAATCGCAGGGAAGCCATTTTGGAAGCCCTTGAACGCGGGGAAATTTCACCGCAGGAAGCGACCCTTAAATTGAGAAAGATGGATAAGTAAGAATAGGGGTGAAGGCCAATAAAGGCCGGAAAGGAGCGGACATTATGGGCAGCGAAAAAATGAAGGTTCTTGAGATGATTCAAGAAGGAAAACTGACCGCAGCTGAAGGAATGGATTTGCTGAAAGCAATTGAGGAGGGGAATACGGATGGGGAAATTCTTACGGCCATATCTCCGATGAATCGTTTCCTGCGTGTTCGCGTCATTGGAGAAAAAACGTTGAAAGTCAATGTGAATGTCCCGTTCAGTCTGCTTCGTTCAGCCTCCAAACTCGTCGTTTATGCTATGAGCTTTGTCCCTGTCGAAAAGCGTGCTGAATTCGAGAAAAAGGGTCTTGATTTACAAGCCTTGGATGTCGAAGAATTCGTCCGAATCATTGAAGAAAGTGTTGATGGGAAGATCGTTGACGTTGAAGTTACGGATCCTCAAGAAGGAAAAATAAAGGTGGAAGTGTATGTGGAGTAAATCAGCTTTTTTACTAATGATCCAGATCAAAACACAACGTGGCTGGGGTTTCACCTTTCCGATAACCCTATGGGTTATCGACGATTGGTTTGAGGCCTTGACGGATTTAGCTCGGGTTGGGGAAGCCGCCTTAAAGCTTGTTCCGAATCCACGGGAACCAGCCGCCCGAACTCATTTGCAATGGGTAAAACGGCTTTCCCCCAGCCGCATCCTTTCAATTTCCCATATCCTCCATGGAAACTACTCTGTAGGCATAATAGTTATATGATAACTCCTCTTTACGGTTCTTTATCGGAAACGATGGGGTCCTCTATGTTTTGGCAAAGGGTGTTCTTTTAAGATCCGAAGGTCTCGATCATCACTAAAACTCTCTTCAGTAACACGGTGACAACCCGAGTTGTTCAAGGGAACCACTCATCAAATTGTTCAAGAAACGTGATCGATTTGCACACTTAATTGTCGCATAAATAGCGATTGTTTTGACTTTATGTTTTTACAGTTAGGGTATAATTATGGTACAATATGACATAAAAACGGTAAGGGAGTTGACAGTTATGCCACGAATCATTCCGATTCGAGATTTGAAAAATACAAAGCGGCTAAGGCGGTGATCATTCATCGCTTTTTCTATGGCGCACAGGATTATATGAAATTGATTTAAAGAAATTTAACTTGTGCAACCCCTCAGTAGTACGTTTAGTCCAGAAGAACATTGTCGATTTGATGAACAAGTGAGAAAGGTCGTGACCGAATGCTGATTATTGGCGAACGAATTAATGGGATGTTTACTGATATTGGAGATGCACTTCGTAATAAAGACCCAAAACCATTACAATATTGGGCTGTGAAACAAGAAGAAGGAGGGGCTCATTACCTCGACGTTAATTCCGGACCGGCCATCCCTACAGAGGAGCGTGTCGCTGCTTACGAGTGGATGGTTAAGGTCATTCAGGAAGTTTCCGAATTGCCTCTTGTCTTGGACTCAACTAACTACAATGCCATCGAAGCCGGTTTAAAAGTTTGTAAACGCCCGGCAATTATTAACTCCTGTCCAGTCGAACAAGTTAAAATTGAGCGTGTCTTCCCCATGGCGATTCAATATAACGCAGGTCTAATCGGTTTAACCATGGACAAGCAAGGAATTCCTAAGGACGCTGAGAACAGGGTTGCTTTTGCCATGGAATTAGTAGCCGCCGCAGATGAATATGGTCTTCAGATGGAAGACCTCTTTATTGATCCGCTTATTCTCCCCGTAAACGTTGCTCAGGAACATGCCCCGGAAGTATTAGAATCCCTCCGTCAGGTAAAAATGTTGGCCAACCCGGCGCCGCGCACGGTTCTTGGCTTATCAAATGTGTCTCAGAAAGCACAGGATCGAAGTTTAATCAATCGCACTTTCCTGGCCATGGCTATATCGTCAGGACTTGATGCGGCTATCATGAATGCCAATGACGATGAACTTGTCGATGTTGCCGCAACCTGCCAAATCCTGCTCAACAGAAGTATTTATGCGGATTCCTACCTTAAAGTTTTCCGCGCACGCTAATTGCTCACGCACATTAATCGTCATGCATAGGGGTTCACGGTGGCAGTTGCTTATCATGCCGTAAACAGTTAAAATAATAACGTGTTAATATACTGGCAAAGGGAATAGTATAAAGAAGAGTATACACTAATATTTTTGGAGGATTTTTAATGAAAATCAGCTTTTTCGGAGCCGCCCAAGTTGTCACGGGATCATCGTTTCTTGTTGAGTCAGGCGAATCCCGAATTTTAGTAGATTGCGGGATGTTTCAGGGCCCCAAAGCGCTGAAAGAATTAAATTACAAGGAGTTTCCCTATAATCCAGCAAGTATTAACGCCGTTATTTTAACCCATGCTCATATCGACCATTCAGGAATGCTGCCAAAATTGATTAAGGCAGGGTTCAAGGGTACTATCTGGGCTACCTCGGAAACGACAAAATTATGCTCGATCATGCTTCCGGATAGTGGTCATATTCAGGAAATGGAAGTGGAACGTAAGAACCTAAAGCGGGAGAGAGCTGGACTTAAGCCGATAGTTCCGGTTTATACTGTCCAGGATGCGCTCGATACCCTTCCATACTTACATGCAACGCCTTATAATGAAATAATCGAGCTTGTTCCGACTATATCTTTTCAACTCTACGACGCCGGCCACATTTTAGGATCATCACATGTTGTGCTCTACGTCAAAGAACAAGACGTCAGTAAAACAATCGTGTTTTCCGGTGATATTGGCAATGTTCACCAACCCTATATTAAAGACCCAAGTATTTTAAGTGAAGCTGACATTGTCCTTATCGAAACAACCTATGGAAATCGTCTCCATGCCGATGAAAACACTGAAGGATTAAATAGAGATCGCACTGAACAGCTTGCCGAAACGATTCGAACAACTTATGAGGCTGGAGGGAATATAATCATCCCTGCCTTTGCCATCGAACGGACCCAAGATCTGCTTTATTATCTCTTAAAATTACAAAATGAACAGCGCATCCCTACTTTGCCGGTTTATATTGACAGCCCCTTAGCCATCGCGGCGACAAAAATATTCCAGGAAAACACCAAACACTTTGATGCCGAGACGCATGCCTTAATTAAACAGGGCAGTAGTCCTCTGAACATGCCGAACGTTCATTTCAGTCTAACTACTGCGGATTCAATGGCGATTAATAAGATTGAAGGCGGAGCGATCATAATTGCAGCCAGCGGTATGGCTGATGCTGGGCGGATAAAATATCACCTTAAACAAAACCTCTGGCGGGAGAAGGCCACCGTCCTTTTTGTAGGATATCAGGCCGAAGGCACACTCGGCCGCATACTTACTGATGGTGCCGAGACTGTGGCAATCCACGGAGAGAAGGTTGCCGTTAAAGCACGCATTTGTAACATGGACGGCTTTTCCGCTCACGCCGATCAAACCGCTTTGCTTCATTGGCTCTCTCTCCTGGGAAAAAAGGCGGAACAACTCATTCTTGTTCACGGCGAATTGGAACCCCAAACCATTTTCTCCCATAAGATTCAAGAGGTGTTTGGCAAAATCCCTATTATCCCTCAACTTGGGGAGATTATTGAATTCCTACCTGATCAAATCGTGAGGCATACTCCAGAAATAGAATGGTTAATACAGGATACTTCCACCGAGAACAGGGAAGAAGAGGAACGCGTTTCCTCCGTAATTCCTGAGCCAATATCAACATTTCAACCGATCAAACATACACTCAAAAAACGATCTAAAATGGCCAAACCATACCGATCTCGGGCTCAAGTTAATAGAGCTTATGTCCGACTACTCCACCGACTCAAGCAGCTGATTAATGAAGGGCAACAGTCCCATGATTTTGACAGGGTTGTGGATCTTCTTGACCGTATGACAAGCTGGCTTGAGGAACAAGAACGGGGAACGAAGCCTAAGAAGTAATCTGCTTCATTAGAGCCAAGCAAATTCGGCAGTTTGGCGTTTTATCCCACCCAAGAAACGAAGTGTTTCTTCACGTCGCTTTACCGCTAAACGTTTTCCAGCCTTGGTTGATACTTTGTGAGGAAGGGCATCAGCAAAGAGACGAGCTCTATCTACTGCATTTTCAGGGGTCAGAATTAATTCATCTTGCCCAACCAAGCTAAATAAACGCATTAAGCCTATGTTTCCAAAATTATCTAATATGTCCGAATCACGTAAATAGACCGCCTCATCACTCCGTCCTGGTTCTGAGTAATACATGTGGTTTTCAACAGCATCTAAAACCGCTGGCAGCTTGATAGGGGAAAACAGCTTTTGTTGTAGGATGTTTGATGTTACCCCCTTGGAACGCAAGGTGTGATCCATGTTTTTGTTTTTCAACGCATAGACAGGGTATTTTCCTGTGTCGTGCAGCATTGCTGCAGTATATAGAACTTCATCATCGAGAGTTAAGCCAGCAGAGAGTTCTTTTGCCAAATGATAAACCCTAAAACAATGATTGAGCCCCCAAGCAGGGTGAGCACCAGATTGACCAACGATATCTATAAGTTCTTGCCGAAAGTCCATATTTACTCCTCCTTAGTTCGTTTGGAAACTATATACTCCAAAAGGCTCATATTCTCCTGCTATAATCTGGAAAACATATCGACCTGTTTTTTATTATTTGATGTTTAATAAACGATTTTTGATCTAAATATCCTTTGTTACCATTTTTTAGAGAGGATAATAGATAAAAAGAGAGAAAACTATAGAGTGTTTCTTGATGGGAACATAGGGAGTGAGCATCTATGAATAAAGTAAGTGTTTACGGGAGCTTTACACAGGCTCTTTTCTTTTCCGGTGTAGTATCAATTCCCAAATATCTCTTAACCCATTATACAGAAATTGGTTTGAATGATCAGGAGATGATGGTGTTGATTCAGATTCTCTGTGAAATTGAATCAAACCCGTATCCTTCTATAGCAACCTTAGCTGACCGCATGACCGCATCTTCAGCCGATATTGAGGAAGTTGTGGGTCGATTGGTAGAGAGAAAATTAATGGCAATTGAAAAGTACTGGAATCCTATCGAAAAAAAGTGGGCTAATACCTATAGTATTGTTAAACTAATTGATGAACTTGCCGAAGTCTGGGCCATAGAGCGTTCTCAGCAATTAGATGAAGAACGGAACCTGAAACAATCCCAATCTTCGCCGCAATCGATCTCTACCCCAAAAAATCCGTCTATGGAAAACTTAGTCCATACCTTTGAGCAAGAATTGGGTCGCTTACTTACCCACCTGGAGTGTGAAAACCTGGATCGTTGGCTTGCATCTCATTTTTCTGAAGAGTTGATTATTGAAGCCTTGAGAAGAGGCGTAAGTGCCGGTATTCGAAACTTCCGCTATCTGGATTCTATTCTTCGGGAATGGCAAAAAAAGGGACTCCGCACAAGAGCCGAAATTGAAGCGGAAGACGCTTATTTTCAAGCTCGTCAAGATAAAAAAGTTACAAAGACTAAAAATCTTGTTCCAAAAAACTTAGTTCCAAAAAAGGCTCGGAATAAATATGACGATTTCTATCTATAGTCCGCAACACAACTTCTCATGTAATATCTGGTATGAAAGGAGGAAATGATTCTAGATGAGAAGTATAAATGATATCCTGAAAAATAATGTCTTAACCACTAAAACACCTATTTCCAACTTGGAATCCATTCTAAATACCCAATCTGATTCTCCAACAGACCATCAAAATAATGGAGTGTGCGGTTCAAATCAAATTGAAACGTTTCGATGTATAACTTGCCATGATCGAGGGATCGTTCTTGAAGGGGATGTGGCCTATCCCTGCAGCTGCATGCAAACAAGAAAACTGGAAAATCAGTTTCGCAATGCCCGAATTTCACGAGAATTAATGAAGTGCCGTCTGGAAAAATTCAGGTTCGATTATTACACACAGGATACTAACGACCAATCGCATTATGAAGCGGCTTCAAGAGCCTTAAATGCCTCCAAAAGCTTTGTTAAGGAGTGTAAGTTTAACCCCCATGCTCCTGGGATTCTGTTCACCGGTCCGGTAGGATCGGGGAAAACCTTTCTGGCGGCATCCATTGCCAATGAACTTCTGGACGCACAGCTTCAAGTCCTTTTTTTAGTGGTTCCCGATCTATTGGATGAATTAAGGGCAACCTATAAGTCTGAAATCAATGAAATAGATTTACTGGATTCAGCCCGCACGATTCCTATTCTCATTCTTGATGATTTAGGGGCACACAATTATACGGACTGGACACGGAATCGCATCTATTCAATTATTAATTATCGCATGAATGAATTACTACCCACCATTATTACCTCAAATCTCTCGCTTGATGAAATGGAAGACTATATCGGGGTACGTACAACATCCCGGATAATTCAATCTTCGCGGATCTTCCGTTTAAGCGTAGAAGAAGATATTCGCCACCAGATTTATTATGAACGAGAAGGAAAAAAATGAAAATAATTTTCTAAATCTATGCATGTCCTTAAAAGACATGCATAGATTTTTTTAAGAGATAAAATCTCAAATTAAATAGGAGGTGTTCAGCTTTGGCTAAAATTATTGCGCTTAATCGAAGATACTTCATTATGGTCGCCAGTGTTATCGTGATTTGTCTGATCGGATATGGGGGATTCTCCTTCTGGCAAAACACAAATGCAAGTGTAAGTAAAGTTAACGATGTCCCAGAAATTAAAATGTTAAGTGTTACAGTGGAACCGGCATCGCTAGTCCAGGATCTGACCTATGGGAGTGTGACTTTAAAGGGAGCACAAGTGATCACGACTAAAACGTTTGATCTGATCGCAACAGTACAAAACACAACAGCTAATAAAATGACGAACATACCGGTAGAATTGCAGGTAACACTCGTCGGAGATGATACGAAAAAAGTAACCTCACAGGGCTCATTAGACTCCTTAGAACCGGGCGCCACAGCACGTGTAGCTTTTCGTCAGATAAAAATTTTAGGTGACGCATTAGGGAAAAGCGCTACAGCCGGACAGCATTTAATGACCATAAGTATCAAACCCAATCCTGAAGGGGGCGTAGATCAAGCAACAGAGGCTAGTTTTCGTTTTATGGTTGATACAACGGTTAAAGGCCCCGTGACTGTGAAAAAACAGTAATCTAACTGAAAATAAGTGCTGATCACCAGCACTTATTTTTGTTTTGTCTTCATTTAGGATATAATACTCTTCAGTGGTGAGCTAGC
>NZ_JCAIJG010000048.1:0-1918 GCF_059735615.1 Desulfosporosinus sp. Tol-M2 | reverse complement strand
GACTCCGTGGATTATCCTAAGTATGGTTTTGCTGTAGGTAGTGCGATCATCAAGGGAGAGGCCGACTTGGGAATCGCGATCTGTGGAACCGGGCAGGGGATTTCCATGGCCGCGAATAAAATTTCAGGAATCCGTGCTGCGGTCTGTTCAGAGACGTTTTCAGCCCGGATGGCCAGAGAACATAATAATGCCAACGTTTTAGCACTAGGCGCCCGGGTGATTGGCGCCGGCCTTGCCCTCGACATTGTGGATATCTTTTTGAAAACGAAGTTTTTAGGGGGTAGGCACACCCGTCGTTTGAATTTGATTGCGGACATTGAACGCGGTGAGAATATTTGAATCCCGAACGTCTTGTTCGAGTCATTTGTCAAAGCGAGGAGGAATCCCTTTTCTCATGGATAAAAATATTGCAGACAAATTGCATGTGATGGCCAATATTTGGGATGATGTACTCGAGGCCTTTTTTCTAAAGGCTAATTTAAGACGGGGGCAGATCCTCGTTTTAGGGTGCAGCACTAGTGAAGTTATCGGCCAACAGATCGGTCAGGGAAGTAGTCTGGAGGTTGCCGAGGTGTTGCTTCCGCCTTTGTTGGAACGGGTTCACCAACAAGGAATCTTTTTAGCGGTGCAGGGATGTGAACATATCAATCGGGCGTTAGTTGTGGAAGAAGCTTGCGTGGATCACTACGGATTAGAGGTAGTTTCGGTATTTCCAGCATTGCATGCCGGAGGTGCGATGACGGTACAGGCCTGGAGGAAATTCTCTTCCCCTCTTATGGTAGAGCGCATCCTTGGACATGCCGGTATTGACATCGGTGATACATTTATAGGCATGCACCTTCGCCCTGTGGCGATACCCATTCGTATACATGTCAAGGAACTGGGACAGGCACACTTAACCCTGGCGCGCACCCGCCCACGCTATATAGGTGGCCCACGAGCCGAGTATACCTAAGAATCTACAACGCAAAGCGTATTTGTGTCAAAGACGCAAACAGCACACAGAATCCCCGGCGATGTTCCAAACCCCCGTGACCCAAGCCGTTGGAAAATTCATCTTAGGAGTGAAACGAATGGATTATATTGAGCAATGGGTGAAATCCCAAGACCCGGAAGTCGCGCAAGCCATTGAGCAAGAAGAGGACCGTCAGAGAAACAATATTGAGTTAATTGCTTCAGAGAACTTTGTCAGCCGGGCTGTGTTGGCAGCACAAGGTTCGGTTTTAACTAACAAATATGCGGAGGGGTACCCGGGAAAAAGGTATTATGGCGGATGCGAATTTGTTGATGTGGTCGAAAACATAGCGCGGGAACGCGTGAAGAAAATCTTTGGTGCAGAGCATGCTAATGTCCAGCCTCATTCCGGGTCACAAGCCAATTTGGCGGTTTATTTTTCATTCTTAAAACCAGGCGACACGGTACTGGGCATGAATCTATCCCATGGGGGACACTTGACACATGGAAGTCCGGTAAATATCTCGGGGATTTATTTTAACTTTGTTTCTTACGGAGTTGATGCTATAACGGAACGCATTGACTATGATCAGGTTCGGCAGCTTGCGCTTAAACATCTTCCAAAGATGATAGTTGCCGGGGCCAGTGCCTATCCACGGGTTATTGACTTTGTCCAAATGCGTGAAATTGCAGATGAGGTGGGTGCCTTTTTTATGGTGGATATGGCACACTTTGCCGGACTCGTAGCCGCGGGATTACATCCGTCCCCTGTCCCTCACGCGCACTTCGTGACCTCCACCACGCATAAGACGTTAAGAGGACCGCGCGGGGGTTTTATTCTCTGCAGGAATGAGCACGCGCCGGCCATTGATAAGGCTATTTTTCCTGGAATTCAGGGGGGTCCCCTGATGCATGTCATTGCAGCAAAAGCGGTTGCTTTTGGGGAAGCCCTACAGCCGGACTT
>NZ_JCAIJG010000090.1:0-9651 GCF_059735615.1 Desulfosporosinus sp. Tol-M2 | reverse complement strand
CAGGGCATCCAGGGAACGCAGGGTATCCAAGGAGCTACAGGAGCTACAGGAACGTTATCATCGGCGTATGCGTGGATTTATAATACAGGTGCCCAGACAGTAGCTGTGGGAGGTAATTTTAACTTTGACAGCAATGGGATATTGTTAGGGATTCAGCATACTGCAGGAAGTCCCATTATAACAATTACAAACTCAGGCATTTATATGTTGACTTACCAAGTTAGTGCTACTGGAAGTAATCAAGTTTCAGTATTTTTAAGCGGAAATCGGGTAACTGGAAGTAGATTTGGAATAACTCAGCCAGTGACGCCTAGCCATATAGGTGTCAACTATGGTCAGGTTATATTTACAGCTGCAAATGGAGCAACCGCTACCTTAACCAACAATTTTTCTACAGACCCAATCGTACTTGCAACGGGTGCTGGTGGAACAGGAAATACCAGTAACGCCTCAATTGTTATTCACAGAATAAACTAAATGTAAGCTCCTTGAAGGAGTTGTAACTAAATAATTTCTAGTTGCAACTCCTTTATGAATATTCTATCGGATTCCATTTCACTAAATTTTGAATACCATAGATCATGGCCGAATTATTGCTGTGGGGTGATTTAAATAATGTCGGACCCAATAACCATCAGTTTGTGTATGATTGTTCGAAACGAAGAAAACACCATTGCTCGGTGTTTAGACTCGGTTAGGGGTATACCGGATGAGATTGTGCTCGTTGATACGGGCTCAATTGACAGTACTAAGGTGATTGCAAAACAGTATACTGACCGAGTGATGGATTTTACCTGGATTGATGACTTTGCAGCTGCCCGCAATTATTCCTTCAGTCTAGCAACGATGGAGTACATCTTTTGGCTGGATGCAGACGATGTTTTAGCGGAAACTGACCGTGAGCAGCTTTTAAAACTAAAAAATTATTTAGACCCATTAATGGATGCGGTCAATATGCCCTATTTATTGTCGTTCGACCAATTTGGTACAGTTACGTTTAGTTTGAGAAGAAATCGCTTGGTCAAAAAGAGTAGAAACTATCAATGGATTGGAGCGGTACACGAGTATTTAGAGGTGTATGGACATGTTTTAAACTCAAATATTTGTATAACACACAAGGGTACCGGAAGTAACCACTCTGACCGAAATCTAAAAATATTCGAAAAACTTAAGGAGAGAGGGGATCCATTTTCCCCGCGGGATTTATATTACTATGCCAATGAGCTATTTGATCGTAAACTTAATAATCGGGCCGTTGATGCTTATCAGGAATTTTTAAAGACAGGACAGGGGTGGGTTGAGGATATACTGTCTGCATGTGGGAAAGTTGCAGACTGCTATCAAAATTTGGGGGAAAAGGGCAGAGAACTGGAATATATTTTGAAATCATTTGAATATGCCACCCCAAGGGCTGAGTTTTGTTGTCGCCTGGGTCATTATTTTTTGCGTGCTGAACAATATGATCAAGGAGCCTTCTGGTATAAACTGGCGACTCAGTTAGAAAAGCCGCTTGATTCTTGGGGACCCATAATTGAAGCTTGTTGGACGTGGCTTCCGCATTTACAGTTGTGTGTTTGCTATGACCGCTTAGGAAAACGTGAGTTGGCTTATGAGCATAACGAGATTGCCCGGAAGTATCGTCTTGAAGACCCTCAGATTCTTCATAACAAAAAGTATCTAGAGGGTGTGTTGGGATTGTCTTCCAAAGAATAAGTCAGTTTTAGCATGTAGAAGTTTTTTGGTAAACTTAGGGGGCTTCTATTTTATTACCAGGGAACATGTGTCCACCTTTCAATGAGTTGAATACAATGGAGTATGCCTAAAATCAAATCATTGAGGTGATCGGAAGAATGGTTGAAAATCCCATAACCATTAGTCTTTGCATGATAGTTCGTAATGAAAAAGATACCATAGCTCGGTGTCTGGACTCGGTCAAGGGAATCCCAGATGAAATTGTGATTGTTGATACCGGTTCGAAGGACAATACAAAGGAGATTGTAGGGCAATACACCGACCGGATATATGATTTTGCATGGATCGATGATTTTGCCGCTGCCCGCAATTTTGCATTTAATCAAGCAACAATGGAGTATATCTTATGGCTTGATGCTGATGATGTCCTATCAGAGTCAGATTGCCGGCAGTTTTTAGAACTAAAGAAGAATTTAGAATCGAACATTGACGCGGTAAGTATGCCTTACCTTTTATCATTCGATGAGTTTGGAAAGGTAACGTATAGTTTCAGAAGAAATCGTTTGGTTAAACGGAGTAAAGACTTCCGCTGGGTGGGAGCGGTGCATGAATATTTGGCGGTGTTTGGGCAGGTTCTAAAGTCGGATATTTGTGTAACACACAAGGGAACGTCTGGAGTTACTGAACGTAACTTGAGAATATTTGAGAAGCTTCAGGCAAAAGGTACGCCCTTGACGCCACGAGACTTATATTATTATGGTAATGAATTATTTGAACACCAACTATATAATCGCGCGATTGAAGTTTACCAGAAATTCCTGGACACAGGACTTGGATGGGTTGAGGATAAACTTTCAGCTTGTGGGAGACTCACCGATTGTTTTCAGCAGTTAGGGGACAAGGCCAAAGAACTGGAATATAATTTTAAATCCTTTGAATATGCCAACCCAAGGGCTGAGTTTTGCTGTCGTTTGGGTTTTTACTTTTTACGTGCTGAGCAATTTGAGCAAGCAGTTTTTTGGTATAGCTTAGCTGCTAAATTAGAGAAACCTGAAGCTTGGGGGCCCATGCTTGAAGCTTGCTGGACCTGGTTACCCCATTTGCAGTTATGTGTTTGCTATGATCGCTTAGGTAAGCAGGAGTTAGCCTATAAGCATAATGAAATTGCCAGGACATTCCGGCCGGAAGATCCTCAGATTATGCATAATAAGAATTATTTGGAGTCTACGTTTGGATTAGGGCCTGTTGGAAGCGAAATCGGTGAGGATCAGGCGGGTAATGAATCAAGTAAAAGGGGATGGAGTATGAACCACGCGCAGATCGTTTTAACGGAACAATTACCTTGCTTAAATTGGCATGAAGATTTTATCGTTCACCTGGTGAGTCTTATCCGACCTAAGGTTTACGTGGAACTTGGTTTATATCAATGTACATTATTTAATCGGATCATTCCCTTTGCCGAACAATTAATTGGAGTGGATATTACACCAGAGGCTGGTAATTATATGCAATCTTTAGCGAAGACGCGTTTTGTTAATGCTACGACCCAGGAGTTTGCCAGGGAATTAGAGATTAACCCTATAAAGATTGATATATTATTCATTGATGCCGATCATTCCAAAGAGGCGGTATTACAAGACTTCCAGACTTTCTTCCCCTATGTCGCCCAACACGGCCTTATTTTGCTGCACGATACTCATCCGCAAGATGAAGAAATGATGCAGCCTAGTTGGAGTGGCACAGCCTGTCAGGCAGTTGAGATCTTGGCACGCGATACGAGGGAATATGAATTGATGACCATACCGGTTTCTCCTGGTTTAACAATTTGCCGAAAACGTCAGGTTCAATTGGCTTGGCAGGAGCAGTAAATATTCTATTAATGGTAATATGTTGGAGGAATTTGGATTGAGTTAAGCCGTTATCCAGGTGAAAAATGCTTAACAAAAATGATCAAACTGGAGGAAATAAATGATGATGCCGCTCGTTAGTGTGGTTATTCCTACGTATAATCACGCCAGGTACGTTGTCCAAGCAGTCAAGAGTGTTCTAAACCAGACCTACCCCAACATCGAAATTATCGTCGTTGACGACGGCTCTACAGATAATACCGCAGAGGTGTTCAGGCCGTATTCAGCGATAATTCAATATATTTATAAACGAAATGGCGGGACATCCAGTGCCTTGAACTGCGGTATTAAACAAGCAACCGGCAAATACGTTTGCTGGTTAAGTGCCGATGATATGTTTATACCTGAAAAGACCGCTAAGCAGGTGTTCCAGATGGAGAGTGATGCTGCGCTTGGCTTTAGTTATACGAGTTTTACAATTGTGGATGCTTTGGGGAAGCCCGGTGATGAGATACATTCTTTTTACTACGAGAGTAAACATGACATGGTGATGAAACTCATGGAAGGCTGTTTTATTAACGGTTCATCCGTCATGATGAGGAAATCGGCCTTAGAAAAAACAGGAGGATTTGATGAAACGCTGCCAACAGCCCATGACTATGATATGTGGTTGCGTTTATTGCGCAACTATCCCTGTGGATTTCTGGATGAACAACTCCTAAACTATCGTTGGCATGGCGAAAACATGAGTCTCTATGGGGTTGATTGTGGAGATATAGTCAAATCCAGGGCTAAAGATCTTTTCCCGGAATGGCTTTGAAAAGACAGCTTGATAGTTCATTAGCAGGTAGGATGTGGGAAACTAAATACACAATTTATGGAAAGGGGTCATAGAATATCTTAAACCTGAGAAGGGAACTTCTACAATGAAAATTATGACCATATTAGGTACGCGTCCGGAAATCATTCGCCTGAGCCGGATTATACCTCTCCTAGATGACCTTTGTGAGCATATTCTCGTGCATACCGGTCAAAATTTTGATTGGAAACTTAGTGAGATATTTTTTAATGAATTAAAATTGAGGTCTCCAGATTATTTGCTGGACTGCCAGGCGCCGACCTTAATGGGTCAAATTGGGCGGATACTCAGTGAATGTGAACGGGTGATGCTCAAGGAAGAGCCTGATCGTCTGCTGATTTTAGGGGATACCAATAGTGCCTTGACGGCGATGGCCGCCAAAAGGCTCCGGATTCCGGTTTATCATATGGAGGCGGGCAACCGTTGTTATGATGACCGCGTGCCGGAGGAAATTAACCGTCGGGTGGTTGATCATTGCAGCGATATTTTATTGCCTTACACGGAACGAAGCCGGGCTAATTTGCTCAGAGAAGGGATCGAAGGAAAACGTATTTACGTTACGGGTAACCCGATCGGGGAGGTGCTTAAGCACTACACAGATAGAATTGCCCAAAGTCAAGCACTGAAGGCGATGGGAGTGACAAGCAAAGGTTATTTCCTGGTGACCTTGCACCGAGCCGAAAATGTCGACGACGAGGAGCACCTGACCAATTTTATCATCGCCCTGCATAGGTTAGCTGCCGAATACGGGATGCCCCTTATTTGCACTCTTCATCCGCGCACCCGTTCCCAGTTGGAGAGGCAAAACAGGACCTTTTCCGGAACAGGCATTCAAGTCGTGGAACCTTTGGGGTTGTTTGATTTTGTCTGTTTGGAGCAAAACGCCTACTGTGTTTTAAGCGATAGTGGAACCGTTCAAGAGGAGTGTTGTCTCTTTAGAACCCCGAATGTAACGCTGCGTGACGTGACTGAACGACCAGAAACTATAGAGGCGGGGAGTAACCTGATTGCGGGATGTGAACCGGAAGCCATCTCGCGGGCCGTGAAAACGGTTTTAAGTCAGGGGTGGGACTGGGAGCCTCCACCGGAATATATGGTCCCAAACGTCAGTCGGAAAGTCGTGAAAATTGTCTTAGGTGGAGGTGGATGAATTGCCAGGCAGCAGCTCAAAAGGGAAGCGGATTATTCAAGATTGGTTTAATAATTTACCCATCCAGTCAGTATTAGATATAGGACCCGGGTGGGGAACATATAGCTCATTGTATCGAAATTCACAACAACTGTGGCATGCAGTCGAGATTAATGCGCCTTATGTTGAACGATTTCAATTATTCAACCTTTATGATGAGATATTTATTGAGGATATCCGAACCTTTATTCTATTTAGGCACTATGATGTCATAATTTGCGGAGATGTCTTGGAACACATGGCTAATGATGAAGCAGTTGAAGTTTTAGATAAACTATTCAACTACGCTGATCACATTATCGTCTCCATACCTCTTGATGCGGAAGCCAACGCTCCTCCGGGTACCGGGGATGTGGACTGGAATAATCCTTATGAATTACATGTTGGGAAATGGTCGCATCTCCTTTTTATTGATACAATCCAAAGCCTCAAAGGATGTGTCGTGGCGTTTGAGAGATACCCGGAAATTGCGGTGTACCTTCTCAAACGAGGTTGATTTTGGTCAATAAGAAAGCTTCCACTTGTTCGGCGGTGCGCTGCCAAGTCCAGGGTTGGGCAAAGTTCAACCCATTGGTGGCTAGTACTTGTCGCTTGTCATCATTTAACAGTAACTGTTTTATGCACTCGGTAAGTTGAGTTACATCACTCGGAGGAACGACGAGACAGTTTTCATTATGCTTGGCGTAATCGCGATTTCCGCCACAGTCGGTGGTTACAACGGCTGTTTGACAAGCCATTGCTTCTAATGGGGGGAGTCCAAAGGCCTCAAAATAGGAGGTATAGACATAGAGATCAGCCTGAGCATAAAGCATGGCCATCTCATGATCGTCTTGCGGAGTCCGTTGTTCACAAGGGATATTAGTCATGAGCTGATCTGGTTCCGGGTGAACGACAACAACATCAAACTCAAGCTGCTCGTCTTTTAAGCGAGTACAAGCCTCCCAAAAATCGTCGTCTCCTTTCCAAAAGTAACCATAGCTTTTTGAGCGGGAAATATAAAAGATGGTCTTGCGGCCGGTAAGAGACGAGTGCTTAGGAAAGGGATGAAAGATCGACGTATCGACAGCACCGTGGATCACGGTACTGTCGCGTCCAGTTCCTTGCAAAATCATTTGGCGGTGCCATTGGGATATGGAGAGAATGGGAGCATCAATCTGATAGGTTTTGAGGGCCATTTCATCCTTGACCCAAAGAGGTTCGTAGCCAAGGCTTAAACGGACGACTTGGCCTTTTCTTGATTCCCAAGCAGGCATAACCGTTGTGTAAAAGTTCGGAATAATGAAATCTGCCGCAGATATGGCATCTGGAAGGAGCTCTTTGACGCGGGTGATTTTTACTCGTAAAGGCCAGACAATGGAGCCTTCTTCGGGAATGACAATTTCAATGTCGTGTCCTTTGTCCGCGAGGGCATTGGCCAATTGGCAGACAAAGCGCGCTCCTCCGCCGATTCCCAGGCTATGGTTTGGAAACACAATTTTCATGGTTACCCCCCCTGTGTATTAGGACATACCGCAGCAAAGCTGCAGACAATAAAATGGAAAACTTGTTTTTTACTTTATAGTTTTTGCGGATAACGACATAGCAGGCCCTGATACCGCTTAACTACACCACTGAGATTAAAGTCAGGGTTATTAATCATTAATACTAGAGCCTATGGTCAGCTAGACCTAAGCGGAAAGTGATAATTTCAATATAGATGCCAAATACTCTTAGGCAGATATTTAAGTGTCAGGCGAACTCAGACTTCCATAATCTATAGAGATATAGTTGGGAAGGGTGAGTGAAGAATGCATATTTGTGTGGTTGGGTTGGGCAATATCGGTTTTAATCTTCTGACGTATCTGGTGGAAAGGTTTCCAGGAGAGGTGACAGGGGTCGATATTAATCGGCAGCGAATCGAGATGATTCAAGAATTAGGTTTTAAAGTGACTTCAGATTATCAAATGCTGAATGCCATAGACACTTGGGTCTTGACTCCTTCCACAGGTAACCAGGGGCAAACTATATTTGCCGTCTTGGATGAGATGTTGATCCATCCCGGAGCTCTTATTTCGATAGAATCCACCCTACCGCCGGGAACAATGGAACGGGTGAAAAATTATTTAGGCCAAAAAGGGCTCATACTTGGACGGGATTGTTTCCTGATTCATGTTCCTCACCGGGTGATGTTTGGGGTTGATAAAACGGTTTGTGATACCCCACGCGTCATGGGGGCCTTTACGGAGGCTTGTTTAGAGAAGGGGCGGCAGTTTTATGGGCCTCTTGTTCCGAATTTGATAGAAGTCGAAGAGGTAAGGATTGCTGAATTATGCAAGGTTGTTGAGAATGTAAAAAGGTTTATTGATATAGCTTTCGCTCAGGAGATGTATCGCTACTGCGTTAATCAAGGTATCAATTTCCAGGGTCTGAGGCAAGCTGTTAATAGTAAAGAGAACGTAGAACTGCTCAGTCCGGATTGGGGCATTGGCGGAGAATGTTTGCCTAAAGATATGGGCTTTTTGCGTATGGTGTTTAATTCACCGTTATTGGAGGGAGCCGAGCAGGGAGATCTGACTTACAGGAATGAGATTATTAGGCGAGTAGGCAGTGGACGAAGGGTATTGGTAAAAGGATTAAGTTATAAACCAGGGCTGAAAGACTTGGAACACAGTAGAGGAGTCGACCTAGTCAGGAGACTTGAGGAATGTGGAAATTCCGTGGTCGTGGAAGAAGCTCTCTTTACAGCTGACGAGTTAATTGCTAAGGGTTTTACACCTTTCGAACCAACCAGTGAAAACGAAAAACAGGGGGCATGTTCAACGAGGGAGATGCCGGACGTTATTCTAGAGAGAAATAAGGCATTAGAGGGGATCATCTTACCAGGCTGACTTTATGCAAAAGGGCAGTAACAAAACTTGTTTTCAAGTTTGTTGCTGCCCTTTTATTCGTAACTACTCAGCACCTCCTGTGAGCGAGATTCGAATTATACTTCAGTACATGTTATATTGGGGTCGCCTTATTTAATCCGTCTTAATTGGGAAGTTTCTAATTGCAGAACCTCGACCTTGGCTCCAATACGTTCCAGTGTGTCGCCAGTCTTTTGGTTATGATCTATCTGTATTTCACGGAAATCAAATATTGCTCCGATTTTGTTCGCTACATCATGTTCGATCACAGTTATAATTTTAGCGACATTTATCGCTAATGTTTCTTGACCAGTTCTAAGCTCAATTATTTCACTACGCATTTCAGTTTGCGTTTGATATATTTTCGCAAGAAGCTCCATAACTTGTGGATCCATTTAAACACCCCCTGTCTTTAATTATAACATAATTTGTAAGCTGTGAACCTTAAACTATCAAATATTCTTGATTAACATTGACTGCCGTTTGAACAAAGGGACAAAGAAAAGATAAACCTAAATATAAGCAATCTAGATAGTATTTTTGACAATATTTATCGCGCCGAGTATAATATAGTCAATAAAATATTCTTAAAAACTCGAAGAATGTGAGGAATAGCGTCAGTAAACCGTTCAGAGAGAAAGGTCATAGCTGGGAGGCCTTTTCGGAAACACGCTTTGGTCGCACAGGAGGGGCAGGGGGGAATAATGTACTCTCTGACGGAAAACCCGTTAACGTCTAATAAGTCCTGAGAGACAATGCTCCTCAGAATAAAGGTGGTACCACGGAAGTTTTTCGTCCTTTACCAGGATGAAAGGCTTTTTTTATGAACAGGAAGGAGTTCGGAAGTTATTATGCCAGAGAACAATGGAAAAAGAGAGAAATTAGAGATGGCGAAGACGTATGATCCTGGCCTGGCGGAGGGGAAACTGTATCGCTATTGGGAGGAGAATGGGTTTTTTCATGCAGATGTGAACAAGGAGAAACCGGCGTTCAGTATTGTGATGCCTCCTCCGAACGTTACGGGCGCACTTCACCTTGGACACGCTATGGACAGCACAATCCAGGATATTTTGACGCGCTTTAAACGGATGCAGGGCTACAACACCCTCTGGTTACCTGGGACAGATCATGCGGGGATAGCAACTCAGGCCAGAGTGGAAGAGCAGTTAGCTATAGAAC
>NZ_JCAIJG010000038.1:0-58743 GCF_059735615.1 Desulfosporosinus sp. Tol-M2 | reverse complement strand
ATAGATTTCGGGAAGCTAAATAGCTATGATCGAGTTGCCCATACAACAAGAACTGCTTCATATGTTCAAGGTTCTTATCATTCAATTAGGCGCCTAAATATTAACGAAGATGTTTAAATATAGTATTAATAAAATAGTTTATTGTCATTACTTAAATAACAAAGACAAGTAGCTTGCCGAATGTTTAAGAGTAATCAGAAAAATGGATTCTTGATGGTATATATTGAAAAGCCATTTCTTATAATTAATATTGAGGAGGTGGCTTTTCATAATTTTCTACAAGCTCAAATATTGTGCGTTTTTGTGATATAGTATTAAATAAAGGGAGTGATTTTTTGTGATTAGAAGATATAGTCTAATTATTAATACAATAATAGTACTAGTCGGAGTATTATTTATGACTACCGCATGTAATACATCAAATAACAATTCTGCAAACTCAAATCTTGTAAATAATAGTATCAATACAGAAAAACCTACGATTGGCAGTACTGTAATTATCTGTAGAGATACAGATTTAAAAGAGAATCCGTCAAGTTCTTCTAACGCAAATATTAAGCTTAATAAAGGAAATCTTGTAAAAGTTATTGATATCAAGAATTCTTGGGTTTTTGTTCAAACTGTCTGCTTTGTGCCTCCGGCAGAAGAAGGGTATATTCCAAAAGAAAATATCAGTACAAGTTTTGAAGATATTACACCAAATCAGGGATTTATCAAAGGTACTGTTAGTGTTTTTACTGAACCTAACAAAAAGTCAGTAATTTCCGCTACAGATGTAACCGGTGCTATTAGCATTTTTAAAAGAGAAAATGAGTGGGCATATTGTAGATTTGTTGGAGGCTTAGAAGACGGTTGGATACAACAGTCGGAGATTCAATATAATTTTCCAAAATAAAAATAGCTGAGGAACAATAATAAATTAACGACGAGTAAAATTGAGGCTATTACTGACGACCAAAAGAATAAAACGATGTATAAACATTTTTTCATATAACATCATTTACTTTGCCCCTAGTGATAGCTTCGCTGATATTACCACTTGTTTTTTGAGAATGGGACGGTAGGCACAAAGAATCGTGCTCTTTATCGTCTTATTTTTATTGAGGGATAAATTTATTGTCTTTTTTTGGCTTATTTGGGTACAACATCTTTTCTCCAACTGACATGCTCCGTGATATAATGTCGATATTAAATGAATAATTGCGTCATAATGGAGGAAGAAGATGGGGAAACAACGGATACTGCTGATCAGCCTGGTTGGTTTCCTGATATTTGGCTTGTTACTGGGGGGTAAAGTTGTCTATCAGAAAAAGTGGCAGGATGTTTCTGTCTTGCGGCAAAGTCAACAAATCCCTGGCGTCGTTTCCGCAAAAGTTGTGAATAATAATGGCGTGAAAGAGCTGGATGTGGTTACAAACAAGCTTACGAACCTTCGTCAAGCTAGCCTTGCACTCCAAAAATTGGCCGGTAATGTACCGATTCGCTTCCTGGACCAAAATAATGATGCTCTAAAGAAAGTATTTGGTCAAATGCAGTTTGCCTTGCAAGAAGGAATTGCCCAGGGTAATTTTACGGAAATGGAACAAAAGGCTAGAGACCAAGCTGAAAAAGCAGGCATACAGCTTGAATTGGAAATAGACAATGATGCCATTTACGTGGTCTTGAATCAAGGTGATGCGCAACTGCTGGAAGTGATTGAACGGCGTGGGCAAGTGAAATATTTAGCGACTGAAAAACAATAGAAAGGAGCGGAGAGCGTGAAACTGGATATCTTGATCGGCTTGGGGGTAGGGGTCTTCGCCTTTCTACAGGTCATGGGATACAACGTGCTTCCCATTGGGTTGCTCCTTGTGGGGGCTTATTTAGTTTGGACATTTGTTCTCTCACGTCAAGTTTTAAAAAATGGCAATGGGGTGTCCATAGCCACCACGGCAATCAATTTTGAGGACATCGGGGGACAGAGCGTCGCGAAAAAGGAACTTCAGGAAGCGTTGGATTTTTTACTTTACTCTGATCGGATGAAGGCCTTAGGGATTCGTCCGTTGAAAGGAATATTGTTGTCTGGTCCGACGGGCACAGGGAAAACGTTATTAGCCAAAGCTGCAGCCAGGTACACCAATTCGGCTTTCCTATCGGTATCCGGCAGTGAATTTGTCGAGATGTATGCGGGAGTAGGAGCGGAACGGGTACGCGGCCTGTTTCGCAGAGCACGGGAAATGGTCCGGAAGGAAAAGAAAAAGAGTGCGATAATTTTCATTGATGAGATGGATATTTTAGGGGCTAAGCGGGGCAGTAACGTTTCCCATCATGAGTATGACCAAACCCTTAATCAACTATTAGTTGAAATGGACGGTTTAAAGGCGGAGCCGGGGTTCCCTATCTTAGTAATGGCAGCAACGAACCGCCCGGAAGCCTTGGATACAGCTTTACTTCGACCGGGACGTTTTGACCGGCAGGTTAAAGTTGATCTACCGGATAAAGAAGGTCGAGTGGCAATTTTAAAAATCCACACGAAAAATAAACCGTTAGCCAAAGAGGTTAATCTGGAAGAAATCGCCCACGAAACCTTCGGTTTTTCAGGAGCTCATTTAGAGAGTGTAACAAATGAGGCGGCGATTTTTGCCCTGCGTGAAGGGGCGAGGGAAATTAATGAACATCATTTTCATGAAGCAGTTCAGAAAGTGATGTTGGGAGAGAAACTTGATCGAAAACCATCTGCAGAGGAATTAAAGCGTATAGCCATCCATGAGAGTGGACATGCCTTGCTTGCGGAAAAGGTCCGACCTAACTCGGTTGCTCAGATTTCCATCCGTTCACGGGGAAACGCTTTGGGATATGTACGTCATTACCCGGAGGACGATTTATATCTGTATACCCAGGTGATGTTGGAAGAGCAGATTATGGTGGCTTTGGCAGGGGCACTGGCGGAGGAGGAGATTCTGGGCATGAGGAGTACAGGCGCTATGGGGGATTATGAACTAGCTCTGAATCTTGTGGAAAAGCTGCTTCTTGCCGGGATGTCTTCTTTAGGGGTTACAGATGTTTCCCTCTTGAGCGCCGAACAGCGCCAACCTGTGACGCGCGCTATCTTGGCTGATCTCGAACAACGAACGAAGAAGACCATTAAGAACGATAAAGATGTCTTGCTGAGGATTGCCGAGATTTTGGCGGATGAGGAAACCTTGAGTGGAGATACTTTGCGAATATTTTTACAAAATGAAGCTCTTGCGGTCTGAACCTCTCTTAGGGGTTTATTTTTTTTGCCCTGAGGGAAAGATTAGTAATGGGTTTAGCGAGAAATAACTAATCAGGTGTATACTGGTGTATAATAGTTGAAGATTTGCGTTGATATTAGGAGGGTGATAAACTGTATGAAGGCTGAAATTGTCTCTACCGGGACTGAACTATTACTGGGCGAAACTCTCAATACGAGTGCTCACTTCTTGACAGGAAAACTGTCCGCTTTGGGCATTGAAGTAGATTATCATACGACGATCGGGGACAACCCCGAACGTTTGGAGCAGGTTTTGCGTCAGGCGATTGGGCGAACAGATCTCCTCGTGACAACCGGAGGATTAGGTCCGACGGTTGATGATTTGACGAAGGAACTTGTCGCCAAAGTCCTGGATCTTAAGATGGAGTTGGACCCCTCCAGTTTAGAACATATTAAACAGTTCTTTGGTCGCCGCAAAGCTCCTATGCCTTTGAACAATGAGAAACAAGCCTATTTTCCCAAGGGTTCAAAAATCTTGCCAAATCACATAGGAACAGCTCCTGGCGCCATCATTGAAAAAAACGGTAAAACCGTTATTATATTGCCGGGTCCTCCGTTCGAAATGACCCCGATGTTCGATAATTATGTTTGGCCGGTGCTGCAGCAAAAAATCGAACCGGATGTCGAAAGGATGAACGAACGCGTCCTGAAGGTGTTTGGTATGGGAGAATCGGCAATTGAGGAAGTACTGGCTGATTTGATGGGCCTGCCAAACTTGTCTATGGCCTTACTTGCCAAACGGGCTGAAATGCACATTCGCTTGGTGGTGAGAAGCTCGAAAATAAGCGAGGAGGCTGAAGAAGTCTTAAATCGGACAGAAGAAGAAATTCGACGGCGGTTAGGAAACAAAGTATTTGGCCGGGATCAGGAAACCATGATTGGCATAGTAGGACAACTGTTGAAAAACGAACAGTTAACTATTGCAACGGCAGAGTCGTGTACCGGAGGGTTACTGGGTGCTGCCCTTACTCAAGAACCGGGCAGTTCCGAATTTTATCTGGGTGGGGTCGTTAGTTATGCTAATTCACTAAAGCAAGGCTTACTGGGGGTAAGTGCAGAAAGCCTTAATAAATATGGTGCTGTGAGTGAAGAGGTTGCTAAGGAAATGGCCGCAGGAATCCGCTCAAAAGCGGGATCGGATCTGGCTATTTCAACTACGGGTATCGCGGGTCCGGACGGAGGCAGTGCCCAGAAACCGGTAGGTCTGGTTTACGTTGGCTTAGCTGCGCCTGAAGGTATTCAAGCAGAAAAAATTCAGCTTTACGGAGAACGGGAGTCTGTTCGTCAGCTGACCGTTCAAGCGGCACTTAATAGGGTGCGAGTGCATATGTTAAACAGCGAAAGGAGAATACAATCAGGTGATGGTTGAACGGTTACAAACCTTTGGAGATAATCAATTATGTAAGCAGGTTTTACAGGCTCTGTCAGAAATGGGATTTGAAGAGCCTTCCCCAATTCAAGAAGAAGCTATCCCGCTGGCTCTGGAAGGCCTTGACATTATTGGACAAGCCCAGACAGGGACCGGGAAAACAGCCGCCTTTGGAATTCCAATTATCGAAAAGGCAAATCCTAAATTCCAAGCGGTCCAGGCGCTGATCGTAACCCCTACGCGTGAACTGGCGATCCAGGTTGCCGAGGAAATAGCCAAAATCGGAAAGTATCGGCATGTCAAACTACTGCCAATTTATGGCGGACAGCCTATTGATCGTCAGATTCGTGCCTTGCGTATGGGATATCAGGTGGTCGTTGGAACTCCGGGACGGTTATTAGATCATTTAAATCGGGGTACACTTCGTCTTCAACGTGTGAAAACAGTGGTACTGGACGAAGCGGATGAAATGCTGGATATGGGCTTTATTGATGATATTGAGAGTCTTTTAAAGGAAGTCCCCGCTGAAGGTCGGCAAGTTATGCTTTTCTCAGCAACAATGCCGCCGGGAATTCGTAAATTGGCTCAAACTTATATGACAAATCCTCGTTCCGTATCCGTAAGCCGGGATGAACTAACCGTGCCTCAAATTGAGCAGGTTTTTTATGAGACCAGGGAAAGTATTAAAGTCGATGCTTTGTGCCGGATTATTGATCTGGAGGATATTGGGCAAGGAATTATTTTTTGTCGCACAAAACGTGGCGTGGATGAACTGGTCGGAGCTCTGGAAGCCAGGGGATATTTTGCGGGTGCGTTACATGGGGATTTGAGCCAACAACAACGGGATCGGGTCATGAAACGATTCAGAGACGGGAAGACGGAATTATTGATAGCAACCGATGTTGCGGCCCGGGGCTTGGATATAAATAATGTAACCCATGTCCTTAACTTTGATATTCCGCAGGATCCGGTTTCTTATGTGCACCGGATTGGACGAACCGGGCGGGTTGGACGTAAAGGGGTGGCCATAACTCTGATTTCACCGAAGGAATACCGGCAGCTTCGATTGATTGAAAATCTTATTAAGACTAGAATCCGTCGCCAGGAACTTCCGTCACTGGCTGACATCAGTGAACGTCAGGCGGAAAATCTGAAGAATCAACTCCTGAAACTAATCCAAAGTAACCGTTTGGGAAATTATCGGGCGATTGTCGGTGAGTTGCTCGAGGAATACGATTCCACTGATGTGGCAGCAGCTGCCTTAAAGTTCGCGGTCGAGGGAGTGAATGCCGAAGAACGCCTTGAAGACAAAGAACAAGAGGGTATTCATTTTCAAAACACCGGAGCCGCAGAGGGAATGGTACGGTTTTTTATGAACATCGGCAGGGTGCAACAAATTCGCCCTCAGGATATCATTCGATGGATTGCAGATGAAAGTGGCATACCAGGCAACATTATTGGCATGATAAATATTTATGATAAATTTACGTTTGTCGAGGTTCCAACTGAATATGCTTCCAGAGTTTTGAGTTGTATGCATAAGGCAATGATCAAAGGGCGCAGGGTAAATATTGAACCGGCCAAAGCCCGTTAACACTGATTTTTCCAGTTAAGAAAGGAATTTGAATAGACGCTTCTTTAGAATCATTTACCCTGATAATATCATGATGAGGTAAAGAGCTAACCGGTGGGTTAGCTCTTTACCTCAAATAAGTTTGTCACATAACAGGTTATACTGTCGGTTGAAACATAAACAAATTGACAAGTATCGAGAGGTACATTTATAATAAACCGAACAGATGTTTTGCCAAAACGCGAAAATGCGTTATTTACCAATATGAGGAGGAAACGGAATGGCTGAAACGAATAAGCTGAAAGCACTTGATATTGCCCTTGCTCAGATTGAGAAGCAGTTTGGCAAAGGTTCGATTATGAAACTTGGGGAATCTACAGCGGGAATGTTTGTTGAGGTTATCCCGACAGGTTCCTTGGCGATAGACCTGGCCCTAGGAGTTGGAGGGGTGCCGCGCGGGCGGGTTATTGAAATTTTCGGACCGGAGTCATCGGGTAAGACAACCGTGGCGCTCCATATTATAGCAGAAGCCCAAAAAATGGGCGGAGTGGCTGCTTTTATTGATGCCGAGCATGCTCTCGATCCTGTCTATGCAAAGGCCCTGGGGGTTAATATCGAAGATTTGCTTGTTGCGCAGCCGGATACGGGAGAACAAGGGTTGGAAATCTGTGAGGCTCTTGTGCGCAGTGCCGCTGTGGATGTCATTGTGATCGACTCTGTCGCTGCTTTGGTTCCCCGTGCCGAGATTGAGGGGGAAATGGGAGACAATCATGTCGGCTTGCATGCTCGTCTCATGTCTCAGGCCTTGCGAAAGTTAACAGGCTCTATTAGCAAGAGCAATACTTGTGTAATTTTTACTAATCAAATTCGTGAAAAAATAGGCGTTATGTTTGGTAGTCCGGAGACAACCACCGGTGGACGAGCGCTTAAGTTCTATGCCACGGTCAGGATGGATATACGTCGGCAGGAAGCCATAAAACAAGGGCAGGATATAATCGGAAACAAAACCCGGGTCAAAGTAGTTAAGAATAAAGTTGCGCCTCCCTTTAAATTGGCAGACTTCGACATTATGTACGGGGAAGGAATTTCCCGTGAAGGAAGTATCGTGGATATTGGCACTGAAATGGAAGTTGTTACCAAGGCAGGGGCTTGGTACTCTTTTAACGGAGAACGGTTAGGGCAGGGCCGGGAGAACGTCAAAGAATACCTCAAGCTGCATCCGGAGATGGCCGACAAACTGGAACTATTGATCCGGGCGAGTATCAACACATTAGCAGACACAACCGAAGCAGTGGAAGATGATGGTTCGCTTGAGCTCTAAAACCCATAAAAGCGCCCGGGAAGTGGCACTGAATTATTTATCACGCCGGGCTCTGACCCATTATGAATTAGAAACCCGTCTCATGGAAAAGGGCTATGAAAGCTTGGAAGTTCATGAAGTGCTGGAAAAAATGGAGGAATTGGGTTACCTCAACGACCAGGAACTGGCTTTGACGGTTTCGAAAAACCGACTTAAACGTTATTCACGACGAAGGGTTCTCCGGGATTTGCAAAATCGAGGGTTAGTACCCCAAGTGGTTGAGCAAGCGTTGAGACTAACGTATTCCAGCGATGCTGAGTTTCAGCAGTGTTTAACTCTTGCCAAACGATGGTGGGTAGAAGAGGGTAAGCGTTGGGATCAAAAAATTCATCAGGATAGAACTAAGAAGTCACTGCCACGTGAATTATTGCTTCAGCAAAAAGTTGCCCGGAAGCTTGTTCAACGTGGGTATCCCTCTGATATGGTGAAGAACGCACTCTTTCAGATTCAAACCATTAATAATGGGGGCGATGGTACAGTAGACCCAAGTGTATAAAATGCACCCGTTTAGGACAAGACAAGCTTGACATTATTTGCAAATGATATTAAAATCGGAGTAGAGGTCTGTCTTTGTTAAGATTTTAACCTTAAAAGGTTTTCTTATAGATTTCGTAGTAGTCAGCTAAAATATACGGTTTTTTGACTTACGAGAGTTGTAGGAAACGGGGGAGGACTCCCGTCTTTAAGGTTATGCTTAATGTGACTGGTTTTGAAAACCAGTTTTTTTAATGGGATAATAGAAAAAAAAGGAGGTGTGCACGTGTGCTGCAGTTATTTTTTACTGGTTTAGTTGCGATTTTAGTAGGGTTAGGTTTGGGTGTCTTTGTCGGTTGGCTGTTTCGGAAAAATACTGCAGAAAAAAGCATTGGATCCGCAGAAGAAGAGGCAAAACGGATTATTGAAAATGCCCATTCGGCATCTGAAAGCAAGAAAAGGGAATCTATCGTAGCTGCTAAAGAAGAAGCCATGCATATTCACAACGAAGTGGAGAAGGAAACTCGCGAACGGCGAAACGAACTTCAACGGCTTGAACGGCGCTTGCTCCAAAAAGAGGAGAGTTTGGACCGTAAAATTGAGTCGCTGGAACGCAAAGAAGAAAATCTGCATCGCAAAGAAAGCGAAGTAGAAGATCAAAGAGAAGAGTTAAACCAGCTTGTGGGCAAAGAGCAAGCTGAGCTGGAGCGTTTATCCGGCCTGACCTCAGAAGAAGCCAAACAGTTACTGCTGAAAAGGGTTGAGGAAGAAGTTCGTTATGAGTCGGCGATCCTGATTAAGGAAATTGAGACTCGTGCCAAGGAAGAAGCGGAAAAACGGGCTAAAAATATTATCGCCTTAGCAATTCAGCGTTGCGCAGCGGATCATGTGGCCGAGACGACCGTATCCGTTGTGGTGTTGCCCAGTGACGAAATGAAAGGGAGAATTATCGGCCGTGAGGGACGTAATATCCGTACCTTGGAAACCCTGACAGGGATTGATCTGATCATTGATGATACCCCTGAGGCCGTGATTTTATCGGGATTTGACCCCATACGCCGTGAAGTGGCGCGCATTGCTTTGGAAAAACTTATCGCCGATGGCCGCATTCACCCGGCGCGGATTGAAGAAATGGTGGAAAAGGCTCAGAAAGAAGTGGACCAAAAGATCCGCGAAGAAGGGGAACAGGCAACGTTTGAGACAGGTGTGCATGGGCTGCATCCGGAATTAATTCGTATGTTGGGACGGCTTAAATTCCGGACAAGTTACGGACAAAATGTCCTGAAGCACTCTACTGAAGTATCTCATTTAGCAGGCTTGATGGCTGCGGAATTAGGTATAGATATTCCGCTTGCCAAGCGAGCGGGGTTGTTACATGATCTTGGGAAGGCTGTTGATCACGATCTGGAAGGAACACACGTTCAAATCGGAGTTGACCTTGCCAGAAAGCACAAGGAATCCAGTGATGTTATTCATGCTATTGAAGCTCACCATAACGATGTTGAACCCAAAACTATAGTCGCAGTCCTTGTGGCTGCCGCAGATGCGGTTTCGGCAGCTCGCCCGGGAGCACGCAGGGAAACCCTGGAGACGTATATTAAACGTCTTCAAAAACTCGAAGAGATCGCCGAGAGTTTTGAAGGGGTTGAAAAGTGCTTTGCTATTCAAGCCGGACGGGAAGTTCGCATAATCGTTAAACCGGACAAGATTGACGATGTGCTTGCTCCCCGCGTTGCACGGGAGATTAGTAAGAGGATTGAAGAAGAACTTGAATATCCAGGACAAATTAAGGTTGTGGTGATCCGTGAGACTCGAGCGGTTGATTTTGCAAAATAGTGAAATAAGAAACAGGCGATCCTGCGGATCGCCTGTTTCTTATTTTAGAGTGCCTCTCCTAAATATGCCCAGCTTTATGCGAAGATTTTTGAGCAGGAGATTACAGCTTGATGACGAATAATTAGTATGATTAGGACAGCGTAAAAGAGGGGGCCGAAACCGGGGTGTTAAGTAACTTATCACATAAATATGCTGGACAGGTTCAAGATGGAGTAGAGCTATTGAGCTCAATCCTATTGAGATACGTAGAGGTGGGGTCGGTTTACTATTGGCGTGAACAGCATGCTCTTAAATTCACGTTTATGATCCGGCAACACCAGGAGGTCTCAGCTCTGCAAGAAATTCTAAAACCTGCGTTGGAATTCTTTCACTATCTTGAAGGACAGACCATGCGAGTTTTCGAGCTTGCTTGCCAAAGTGAGGAAAACGTTTGTGTGATTACGGTAACCAGGGATGTAGAGAGTATAACTCAACGTGAAGTGGGCCTTATAGTTGAACTGATTAAGGGGAAATATAGAAATCAGTTGCTTTATGATGAACTGTATCTGCCTGAAGCTGAGCAGATTTTCCAGGAGGAGATGATAACCCATATGTTGTATTCAATCCATAGCGCAGATCTGAATAAGAACCTGGTTGCCTTGCGTGAAGAAGGTCGGGTATTGGTATTCAAGAGCTAGTTTTAAAGGGAGGGACGTTCGTTGCACGTTCTTTTTATTGGAGATATTATGGGGAAACCCGGCAGAGAAGCGGTTAAACGATTACTGAAAACCATTCAATTGGAATATAAAATTGATGTGACGATTGCCAATGCCGAGAACGCCGCGGCAGGAAAAGGATTGACCAAAGAAGTTGCCGGGGAACTTTTTGATAACGGGATTCAATTTCTGACGATGGGTAATCATGTTTGGGATCAAAGGGAGATCATGAATTTTATCGATCATGAACCAAGACTTGTTCGTCCCGCGAACTATCCGGTGGGGGCACCGGGACAAGGATATGGATTTTTACGAGCAATGGGTATCAAGATAGGGATCCTTAATCTCTCGGGACGAGTTTTCTTACCGCCGCTCGAGGATCCCTTCAGTGGCGCTATACGCTGTATTAGCCAGATCAAACAAGAGACCCCGATAATTATTGTTGATTTCCATGCTGAGGCAACTTCAGAAAAAGTCGCTTTGGGCTGGTTTCTCGACGGTTTGGTAAGCGCCGTAGTGGGTACCCATACCCACATTCAAACAGCCGATGCTCGCCTGCTTAATCAGGGGACAGCATATATTACCGATGTCGGTATGACAGGACCACGGGACTCAGTCTTGGGAGTTAAAAAAGAAATTATTATTAATCGTTTTTTGACCCAACTTCCGGCAAAATTCGAAGTGGCGAGTGGTCCCATACAGATTAATGCTGTGGTCCTAGACATCGATGAAAAATCCGGAAAAACCCGTCGGATTGAAACGGTTCAAAAGTTTGCAGAGGTTTAAATCGAGGCACGATGTACGATGCGCGAATAGGAGACAAGAGAACCATCTCCCTGTCTCCCTTGGAAAGAAATGTGAAAACTATTTGCAGCAATAGAGGATTTTGTCTGTGCGCTCTCGAATACATATACTCAAAGTTGTGGTAATACTTGTAAACGAAATTCGAGCAGGAGGATGTATCTATGGATGTATTAAAAGTCTCAGCTAAATCTAGTCCGAATGCAGTTGCAGGAGCTCTTGCAGGAGTTCTTCGCGAGAGAGGCGGCGCAGAATTACAAGCCATTGGAGCGGGGGCTCTCAATCAAGCAATAAAAGCAGTAGCAATTGCGCGTGGTTTTGTGGCGCCGAGCGGAGTCGATCTAGTCTGTATTCCAGCCTTTACAGACGTCATAATTGACGGAGAAGAGAGAACTGCTATTAAGTTAATTGTCCAGCCACGTTAAGCGTCGTCATAGGAGCACCTGTTTGCTTTATTCAATAGCGGACAGGTGTTTATTATGTATATTTTCTGACTAGTAGAAAATATATTGTACGAGGAGAGAAGAAGTATGAAAAATTCCTATATAGTGGACGGACATTGTGATAGTTTAATTAATTATGTAAATAACGATAGGACCCTTAAGGATTCATCAGCAGGAGGGCATTGGGATATCCAAAGGGCCAGGCGTACTGGCGTAGCTCTGCAATTTTTAGCAGCCTTTATCGAGATGAAGTATAAACCGGATAGGTCTTTGCAGCGCGGGTTACAACTAATAGAAGGAGCACATCGATTTATTGCGGATAATTTGGACCAAGTTTACCTCGTTCAGGGAAAACTTGACTTGGAGCAGATACCTGACCCAACTTGTCTGGGCATCCTGCTGAGCGTAGAGGGCGGAGAAATTCTGGGAGAAGATCTCTTTATGCTGGATGTTATCTTCAAGCTTGGGGTTAGAGCTTTAGGCTTAACCTGGAATCAACGTAATGCTTTGGCTGCCGGTGTTGGCGAAGCGGATACTCAGCTCAAATTATCGAATTTTGGTCAGGAAGTTGTGCAGCGTATGAATAAACTTGGGATGATTGTCGATGTTTCTCATCTTAATGAAGCGGGATTTTGGCATGTCTTAGAGGTTTCCCAGGATCCCATTGCAGCAACACACTCCTGTGCAAAAGCTCTTTGTGCTCATCCTCGAAATCTAACAGATCAACAACTCCGTGCTTTGGGAAGACATAAAGGCGTAGTTGGGGTGAACTTTTATCCCCATTTTTTAAAAGAGACGGGCGTAGCGACTCGAGACGATGTAGTGCGCCATATTTGCCATATTGCAGAGGTTGCTGGGGTTGAAACGGTCGGCTTAGGCTCGGATTTTGACGGCATCGATGAAACGCCGGAAGGACTTGGGCATGTTGGGGATTATTCCTATCTGCCGGACGATTTGATAAAAACAGGTTTTTCCACCCGGGAAGTTGAGCAGATTATGGGTCGCAATTTTATGCGCCTGTTGTCCGATGTATTAAAGTAAAAAGTAAGTAAACTACCGTGGAAAAGGGGTTAAAGTGTGGATTCGGCATTTGACCTATATGAAGCAGATTTGCATTGCCATACGACAGCGTCTGATGGATTATTATCACCAGCCGAACTTGTTCAATTAGCGGCGCAGGTAGGCTTAAAAGGAATAGGCATTACAGATCATGATACGATACAGGGGTGGCAAGAGGCTGAGGAAGCCGGCGCAAACTATCATATACAGATTCTCAAAGGGATAGAGTTGAACACAAATTGGGATGGTAAAGAGGTTCACATCCTGGGCTATGAGTTGGATAGTTCATCTGATTACTTAACCGATAAGCTGAGAGATTTGCGCAATGCGCGTGAAGAACGCATTCTGAAAATTTTAGGCCGTTTCAAGGACCTGGGGATTAAAATAGCATTTGATGAAGTTCAGCAGTTTGCTCAAGGAGAATCCATCGGACGCCCGCATATTGCCCAGGCACTCATCGAACGGGGGTATGTAAGGGACGTAAAAGAAGGGTTTGACCGCTACATTGGGATAGGGGCTCCGGCTTATATTCCGAGCTATAAACTGACTCCGGAAGAGGGGATTCACTTAATACGGGAAGCGCAAGGTGTTGCGGTTCTTGCCCACCCAGGAGTGCTTCGTTTAGAAGAAGGAATTCCGGACTGGGTAAAAGCAGGTTTGCAAGGGATTGAAGTCAGACACTCTCAACACAGCCCGGACGATGAAAAGAAATATCTTCAGATCGCGCAGGAGTATCGTTTACTCACGACGGGAGGATCTGATTTTCACGGGGAAGCATGTAAACCTGGCGTGAATCTTGGGGGTTGGGGCGTGTCTCTCGATGTACTCCGGCAAATTCTCGATTTAGCTCGGCGCAATTAGTTTATAATTCGCTCTTCCGGCATAGAATACTAGGGCAGATTGAGTCGGGGGGCGTATACACAATGGATCCTATAGGAGAATTAGAATTACTCAGGGCGCGTGTTGGTGAACTGGAGCAGCGTATTGAACATCTAAGAGTAAGCAGGCGAGTACTTATGAACTTGTTAGAAAAAGTGGAACGTGAAAAGGTGGCCTTAGTCCGCCACCTTGAAAAGGAAAACGTGCGCTTACAACGAGATAATAAGCGATTTGCCAAATGGATTTTTTCGAAAAACAGGGAAATAGTGGAACTCCAGGAAAAGATGGAATCATTCCCATAAAAGCATGCATGCGTCTACCAACGTTGATTTATGCTTTATAAATTAATGCGTATTATCTGAACTTTCTAAAATTCGACCTAACTCTGTTTTAGGATAATGATGTTCGTAGATCAGAAGACAGATCACGGGATTTAATCCCGCTTCCCGGGCTAAATTACAGCCCAAAATGGCGTGCTGGGAAGCGGTCTTTAAGGGTGTCGCGAAAACAGTGTGACTTCTTTCGAGGCGGGACCAGATGGGTTGGGGCATTTTCTGCATTAGAACAACAAATACTCTATGCCAGAGACGGTTACCGATCTTGGATTTGCCACAATCATGGAGGAGCGCGGCAGCGAGCAGGTTTTGATAGTTCGAGACAGATAAAGCCGGTTGTTCTTTCATGATACTTTGAGCTACATCAAGAGCATGGCGCTGTTCTGACCGTGACTGCTTAAGAAAGAGTGAACCGGCCTCAGGTGGTAAGCTATTCAGGGCCCATGTGATTTCTGATGAATCTATCTTGGAAGAAATCGCTTTAATGAATTGATGAACACGATAAAACATCTCTTACCTCCTCCTGACCCCATCATAATGAACCAATTTCTATTTTTCAAGTGGGATTTTACAGGGTATTTGTGATACACAAGACAAAACAAATTCTGTTAATTATTGAATATATCTGTTATACTGATTAGAAACTATTGGGAAGGGAGCTAATCATGTATTCCAATCGTATTATCAAAGAAACAGCGCTTACCTTTGATGATGTGCTCATTGTTCCTGCCAAATCCGAAGTACTGCCTCACAATGTTGATGTCAGTACATATTTGACGAAAAGGATTAAACTCAATATTCCTCTAATGAGTGCCGGCATGGATACAGTCACGGATTCCCGGATGGCTATTTCTGTCGCGAGAGAAGGCGGAATAGGGATTATTCATAAAAATATGAGCATTGAGCAGCAAGCTTTAGAAGTGGATAAGGTAAAACGGTCCGAACATGGTGTTATCACCGATCCTATTTTTTTACATCCGGATGACAGTGTCCAGCACGCCTTGGAGCTTATGAAACGCTATCGAATTTCCGGAGTTCCCATTACTGTCGAAGGAAAACTGGTCGGGATATTAACTAATCGGGATCTGCGCTTTGAGAATAATTATGATCGTATGATCAATGAGGTTATGACCAAGACCGATTTAGTGACAGCCCCAGTTGGTACGACTCTTGAAGAAGCTCAAAAAATATTAGGCCATTATAAGATCGAAAAGCTGCCCCTCGTTGATGCAAAGGGGATGCTTTATGGACTGATCACAATTAAAGATATTGAAAAAACCCGGCAATTTCCGAATTCCGCCAAAGACGATAGCGGTCGTTTACGGGTAGGTGCGGCCATCGGTGTTACTCCTGATACTTTGCTGCGTGCTGAAGCCTTGGTTAAGGCCCGGGTTGATGCGCTTGTCCTGGATACGGCTCATGGACACTCCAGAGGAGTTATCGAAATGCTAAGGATCATCAAGAACCATTTTCCTGAAACACAGGTTATTGCCGGTAACGTGGCAACTGCGGAAGCAACTCGTGAGCTGATCGAGGCGGGAGCGGATGCCATAAAAGTCGGGATTGGACCGGGATCCATTTGTACGACGCGTGTGGTCGCCGGTATCGGAGTTCCTCAAATTACAGCCGTACTGATGTGTGCGGAAGAAGCGGATAAATCTGGCATTCCGATTGTCGCTGATGGAGGAATTAAGTTCTCTGGGGACATCGTCAAGGCTTTGGCCGCCGGTGCTCAAACCGTGATGATCGGAAGTCTTTTCGCTGGGACGGAAGAGAGTCCCGGTGAATTGGAAATTTATCAGGGACGGAGTTTTAAAGTGTACCGGGGGATGGGCTCAATTGGCGCTATGAAAGAAGGAAGTCGTGACCGCTATTTCCAGGAATATGATCAAAAACTTGTTCCCGAGGGCGTTGAAGGACGTGTTCCGTTTAAAGGACTCGTTTCAGAAACCATCTATCAAATGATCGGCGGATTGCGCGCCGGGATGGGGTATTCGGGAACGGCAAATATCGAGGAATTAAGAACACAAACCCGTTTCATGCGCATGACTGCCGCGGGACTTCGCGAGAGTCATCCTCACGATGTGACGATTACCAAGGAAGCGCCAAATTATAGCTAACAAATGTCGAAGCTTTTTTGAGGGAGGGTGAAAATGACAGTTCTACATGCATTGGTCCTGGGGATAGTCCAAGGCTTGGGGGAATTTTTACCTATTTCCAGTTCAGCACATCTCGTACTCATCCCCTGGCTTTTTGGCTGGAATGATCCAGGCTTGACATTTGACGTTGCACTTCACATGGGTACTCTTTTAGCAGTGGTCCTGTATTTTTGGCAGGATTGGATCAGATTAATAAAAGCGGCCCTGCGGCGTCAGGCATCAGACGATAAGCGTATTTTCTGGTACTTGGTTTTGGCAACTATTCCCGGCGGATTGTTTGGCCTGGCTTTAGAGGAAAAGGCGGAGACTGTTTTTCGGGCCCCTTTGCTTATTGGAATTATGTTGATTGTTATGGGGATACTTCTTTATTTAGCGGACAAAAAACGACAACTGCGCAAAATGGATACGATGACAATGGCAGACGCGATTTGGATTGGTCTTTCTCAGGCATTGGCAATTATCCCCGGGGTATCCCGTTCAGGCAGTACGATGACAACTGCCCGTTTATTAGGTCTAACCAGGGAAGATGCCGCCCGCTTTTCTTTCCTCATGTCTACGCCAATTATTTTGGGTGCCGGAGTCATGAAACTTCGGCATTTAACGATGGCTTCCATTGATTTACCTTTTTCCGTAGGCGTTATTACATCCTTTGTGGTTGGTATTTTAAGTATCTCGTTTTTATTACGGTATTTGAAAACTAGCAACTTTGGCCTTTTTGTCGGATATCGTTTTATTATTGGGGTTATTGTTATAGGTTTTGCTTTAGCAGGACATTAAAGTGCTTACCTAAACTAATCAAAAAATCAAAAAATATAACTAACGTTTATATTCCTCCGTTGTTCACAATAGAGTAACAACGGGGGGATTTTTGATGTAAAAAAGAAGCATGCCAGGAAAATCAGGGATAATGGATGGGTCAGCAATTTTTGAACTAGAGCTTTGAGTTCTCTAAAAAAGTGTCATGATATCTTCTCTTAGCGCGTAAACATGCTTATGAAGAAAAACTAAGGGAGGTTCATTGTGAGTATCACCTGGAATATGGTCTGGGAAGCTCATCCTGACATATTTATTGCCAGGAACTGGCTTGAATACCCGGAGGATAAAAAAAAGGAAACCCGCCTCCCCCCACAGTTTGCCTATTTTATGGGCGGCGAGACGACTTTGCGAGTCGGTATCATTGCCTGTTCTGCTCTTATGCGCGAAGAGGAATTCCTTCTGGCCGGTGTATTATGGGGGAATCGGCTGAGTAATGGTGCTAAGACCGTAATTTATTATGTGGCCCCTGACTTTTCAGCAGCTTTTTTAAATGGGGTTTCTAAAATAGGGGGAAATATCACTGCCAGGGCAGTTTATTGGCGTGAAAAACTTACGCCGAGTTTATACCTTATTCCCGATAAAAAGCAAAGCAGCCTGTCCCGTTACGCTCTGGGGGAAGAACGTCCGGATTTGAAACGCTGGGGACAAAGTTTGAATCCGGTTGCTCAGCAACAACTTGGGATTGTGAACACGTTCTTTGATGGTTTGTCCTGTCGACGCGTTCGCAAAGAAATAAAACCTCAGCACATTGCTTTCCTTTGGGGAAATTATGAGATTGCCGAAGTGCGTCGTAAGGGAAAGAAATTCGAATTAAACAGCAAAGTTAAGTGGCTTAAGAATAACGAACAAATTTTAAAGTGGCAAAAACAGGGCTGGGTAGATGCTTCAGGCTTACTGAATACGGAATTTTGTACGGTCATTCAAAAGATTCTGGACTACCTTGAATCCCTTGAGAAAGAGGGTAAACTTCGCACGCAAAATCTCCTGGCTTTGTTGCTTCATCAGGGAGACGGAGTTTTGAAATCGCTCTGGGGGAGTCCTTGGCCCTGGCCGTGGCTTCCTAAAGAACGCAGCGAAAATTCAGTGCTTGAATTGGAGGAATGGTTTTTCTTTCATGGCGATGGACAATTAAGGGTCATATGTCCGATATTTGAGAAGCCGCTGTTAAAAGCATCTCAAAGTATTCTGTTGGCAAGTGTTTTAGAAAAGAGCCGCCTTTTAGTCGGTGCAAAAGATGAACAAGGGAATTCATTAGTTTGGGACGGCCGGGTACATTGGCTTACGACACTTGGTATGGAAGAAGAACTTCGGCGTTGGTATTGTTGGTTAAATGATCCGGATAAGTTTCCGATTTGGACGTTACCGGAAAACTGGCAGGACAAAGGAATTTACGAGCTTAATTGTCGAACTCTTCGGAACCGATCACTTATGCAGAAAGATTATTCTTGAACTTTGGCAAACGGGGTAAATCAATCATCGCTTCTGTTCCACTAGGGGGTACAGATTCAGAAAAATGAAGCATGCCATGATGGGCGAGAATGATTTGGTACGCAATGGTTAAACCCAGTCCGGTACTGTCTGCTTGCGTAGAGAAGAACGGATCAAGGACACGCTGACGCAGGTCTTTAGGAATACCGGGGCCGTAATCGATTACACTTATTCTTACGTGAGATTCGTATTCCGTTAATCGTATAATAACCTTACCTCCTTTGGGTGAGGCTTCAATCGCGTTATTTAGAAGGGATAAAAGAGCCTGGAGAAGTTGGTCATGGTCACCCATGACATATACCGGAGGAGAGGGGAGTTCTAAAGTGAGGGTAACATCCCGCATAAGTCGTATGTGTTGAATTGTTTGCGCCATGGTCTGAATGCATTCTGTCATATTAAGGGGTTGCATTTGAGGAGCAGAAGGATTTGTTAAGAGGACGAATTTACTCAAGACTTGATCGATGGACTGGATCTCATTTAGAATAAGTTGTTGATAGGGACGGAATGACTCAGGCCATTGCTCAGGTGCAATCAGTTGCATAAATCCTTTAATCGTTGTCAAGGGGTTACGGATTTCATGCGCTAGGCCAGCTGAGACCTTATTGATAGCGGAAAATTTCGCAACTTGTTCATTCGCTTCCATGCGATTTATTGCTTCGCTGATATCGAAAAGAGTCAAAAGCATGCCCGATGGAATGTCATGGTTCAGCAAAGGCTTTGTTCGGAACTTTATTATCTTTTTCTGTGTTCCCCAGATAAATTCACCGTTCTCCGGTGAGCTGCTCGGATCGAAATTAGCTAAAATACCTAAAATATTGAATATAGGTTGGCCAATTAAGAATGATTCTGACAAAGATAGAAGGAGGCACGATTGAGGATTTGAATCAATAATTACACCTGTTTTGTCCAATAGAATAACTGCTTCGCGAGAATAGTCGACGGTTTGGATTAAGGGAAGATTTTGTCGTATCATCACACGCATTGCTTTGATATGACGTTGATGAAGTTGCCGTTGTTGTATTTGATGTTTGTAAGATATAAACTTTGTTCCAAGTAGAAATAGCAGTAAGGGGACATGAACTAAAATAAAAGGGACATAAGGATGATCAAGATATGCCAGTGATGCAAATATAAGCAGAGTGGTGGTTAGAATCCAGGCCTTGCCCCAGGTGCTTAAATAAAGATCGAAATAAAGAGTAATGTAGATGTATGGGAAAAATACGAAAACAATGTGGAAGAATAGGGGAAGGGGTATGATATGGATGAAACCAATAATTAATATGAGGATGAGAGAAGAAAACAGGAAGACACTATCTCGATGGAGAAAGCGTAATCGCAATTTTAGGGCCATCATCACATAGACTCCTTCCAAAATTTATTAAGCTACTTACTAACTAACATAGTGTACCATAACATGATGCAGAATATTGTAAGAAAAAGGAGAAAGCGGAATTATACTTGAAGCTGACTTAAAATCCCCAAAAATGAAAGTATATGGGTTATTTATATTGATTATTTTAATTTAAAATAAAATCGCTAAATAAGGTGCAATAATATATAAATGCTGTATAATTATGCACAAAAAGGAGAAAAATTAATGAAATTGCGTAAGGCTCGTATTTCAGATGTTGAAGAGATGATATTTTTGATTAATAGTAATGCAGAACAAGGACTCATGCTTCCCCGGTCAAGAAATATGCTATATGAAAATATACGCGAGTTCCTGCTAGCGGAAGTAGATGCCCAATTGGTGGGGGTTGCGTCATTACATATCCTTTGGAGTGACTTGGCGGAAATACGGGCATTGGCAGTTTCTGATGAATACAAACGAAAAGGGATCGGAACACGGATAGTTAAAGGACTTGAAGAAGAAGCCAGGGAACTGGGTTGTTCGAAACTTTTTGCGTTGACTTATCAGCCGGAGTTCTTTAAATACTGTGGTTACGAAGAGGTCAGTAAAGATCAAATGCCCCAGAAGGTTTGGACGGAGTGTATTAATTGTATCAAGTTCCCTAATTGTGATGAGATAGCAGTAAGCCGTATCCTTTAGTTATGTGCATCAAAATAAGAGCAGAAATCATTTGTGGATTTCTGCTCATATTTATTTACTCTGACATCTCTTCACTGGCCAGCAATCGTTCCAGGATTTCCGGTTTAGGGGTGAGATATAATGTCCAGTTTTGATCGTAGATCACCATTCCGGGTTTAGCCGCATTAGGCTTCCTGATCTGCTTGACATGTGTGTAATCCACGGGAACTTGAGAGGAACCGCGCGCTTGGCTGTAATAGATAGCGAGTGCAGCGGCTTCTTCCAGGGTAGTGTCATCGGGGAATTCTTCTCCATCTTCGAGGGGAATCAGAACGTGTGAACCGGGAATGATTTTGACATGGAGCCAAAGATCATTTGGTCTTCCTTTACGCATCGTCAACCAATCATTTTGAGCATTATTCTTTCCGACATAGATGATTCGGCCTTGGCTTGAACGATAGACCCGTGGGCGGATAGACTCTTTGGGAACTATCACTTTCACCTTTGACTTTGTATTGAGGCGGCCTTTTTTAGCTTTGAAGGTATCTTTTTTTAAGTGTTTTCCAGCCACATATCCTTGACCCACTACTTCCAAGTTGATTTCATTAAGCTCCGCCAGGGTGGACGCCTGGTCCAAGCTGACCAGTAAGGAATCCAGGTATTTCACTTCCTCGAGTGCGGCTTCCTTGAGTGGCTTTGTTTTGAGTAGGGTGGCTTTCGCTTTGTTATAAAGTTTGTAATAGTGCTGGGCGTTGTCGATGGTACTGATATGGGGATTGAGGGGAATGACCAGATTAGAGTGTGCGGGGTCATAATAATTTTCTACAGAGGCTTCAAGCGATCCTTGAGGAATAAGATAGAGGTTTGCGGTAAGGAGTTCTCCCCATTGTTGATACACCAGACTGGACTGGGCGCCGGTTTCAGCTTCCCGATATATCTTTAGTTTCTTGCTGAAATGGGCGTGTTGTTCTTGAACGACTTTTCGGAGAGAGCCCCGTTTTGATTCAAGGGTGTTGGTAATGGTTCTTGACTGATAAAAGCACCGGATCGCGTCATTTAATGAGGGCGCCTTTTCCATTTCCAACTCCTGGTATTGTTGGAAGGGGGTAAAAGTGAAGGCGACGGGACGGGATTGGTTTGCAAAATCATAATAAAGACACGGTTGAATGACAGGAACGCCCTCGGGATTGCAAAGCCTTCGATAAGCCTGAAAAAGTCGGGAAAAATCAATATCTCCGCACTTATCGAGGCGAGTGTCAGTCGTTAATCCTGCTTGAATGACAATTTCTCTGGCCAATTCCGGGCTGATCCCGGCAAAGAGGGTGAGTAAAACGTCAGTTAGGGGGTGATTAAGGTCTTCCTCATAAAGTGCCTTTCGCCAAAGCTCTTCGTCCTCGATGGGAGGTCGTTTTCCCTGAGAGGGGGGCGCGAAATAAGGTCGTCCCGGTAATACTTCGCGGTAGCGGCTTAGGGCGTGCGAGTATCGTTTAAGACCGTCGAGAATGGTATTTGTCGCTGGGTCGACGAGGATGAGATTGCTGTGTTTTCCCATGATTTCCAAGTGAAGCCGCAGGGTGACTAAATCGCCACGGTCGTTGTAATTTAGAATGTCAAAGGTCACGACTCTTTCCAGCTCACTTTGATGTAGACGGACAAGTTTACCGCCTTCGAGGTGTTTGCGTAAAATCATACAAAACATGGGCGGGGAGGGCGGATTTTTTTTGTTTTCCTGGGTGAGGTGGAAGCGGGGGGAGGTTGCACTGGTACTAAGCAGGAGACGACTGGATCCCTGTTGCCTCAAAAAGAAATGGATTTCATCCTTTTCCGGTTGAAAAATTTTATCGATACGTGCTCCAATAAGTTGTGGACCCAGCTCGTTAACCAGATAGGCGAGGGTCACACCGTCTAATGCCATGAGAGAAACTCCTTTCCAAGCCAATTGTCATAAATCTATCCTGAAAATAGAAACCAATTTTCATCCTTCCAATGGCGCTGCGTCATCAGCATGGGAGTCTTTTTTAGTATAACACACTTGTTCCAGCGAGGCATTTTTCGAAGTTTTTGGGAATAAGCATGTACTAGAAAAGCGGGGCGCGAGGCACGAGGCGCGATGTGCGAGGCAGGAGGCGCGAGGCAGGAGGCGCGAGGCAGGAGGTACGGTGCGTGATACACGAGACACGATGCACGATACACGAGGCACGATGCACGATGCACGAAACACGAGGCACGATGCGCGAGGCGATGCACGAGGCGCGATACATAAAAAAGGAGGGATCAAGGCATGCGGCAACAGGCATGGCATGTGTTGCCTTGGCTTGATGTGGCCAAGGTCTTGGATGTACATCCGGGTAAAGGGTTAAGTCTTAAAGAAGTTCATCGGCGGTTGGTTGAGGTCGGAAAAAATGTCTTGGCGATAAAAAAGAGAGTCAACCCAGTCTTTATGTTCCTGGGACAATTTAAAGATTTTATGGTTTTGATCTTACTGGCAGCCATGGTTGTATCCGGACTTCTAGGTGAAATAGCGGATGCAGTCACGATTTTAGCGTTCACACTTGTTAATACCATTCTTGGCTTTATTCAGGAGTATCGCGCAGAGCGGTCCATGGAATCCCTCCGTTCCCTTACCGCCCCTGAAGCGCGGGTATTGCGAGAAGGCATAGAGCAACGGATTCCGGCTATGGACGTTGTGCCTGGGGATATTGTACTCCTCGAAACAGGGGATCGAATTCCTGCTGATGTACGGTGGATTCAGGCAGTCAATATGCAAGTGGAAGAGTCCACACTGACGGGGGAATCTCATCCCGTGAGCAAAAGTATCTTGCCGATCCAAGAAGAACTTACGCCAATGGCCGATCGTAAGAATATGGGATATATGGGGACCTCTGTTGTCCACGGGCGGGGGGCCGGCGTTGTTGTGGCGACCGGGATGGAAACGGAAATGGGAGTCATTGCAGGAATGATCCAAAGTGTGGAAAATGAAGAGACACCTTTGCAAAAGCGTTTAGCCGAACTTGGAAAATGGTTGGTCCTGCTCTTCTTTCTTGTCTGTGCTGCAGTAGTGGTCATAGGAGTCTTAAGAGGAGAGGACTTTGGTAAGATGTTCTTAACAGGTGTATCAATGGCAGTGGCGTCTATTCCAGAAGGCTTACCGGCGGTTGTCACCGTGGCTTTGGCGATAGGGGTGCAACGAATGGTTAAGAAACAGGCAATTATTAGGAAACTTCCTGCCGTTGAAACCTTGGGGTGTGCGACGGTGATCTGTTCCGACAAGACGGGGACTCTGACCCAGAATGAAATGACGGTCCGCCAGATTTACTCGGATGGCCGAAGAATCAGCGTTTCTGGACAAGGGTATGATCCCAAAGGGGAGTTTGACGGGGCTAATCCGGAAAAAGTGCGGGATCCTCTTCATGCGGCATTAAAGATTGCAGCGCTTTGCAACAATTCGACGTTGACTAAGAAAGGGGTTCAGGTTGCCGGTCTCTTTCGATCTAAAGGAAATGATGCGCCATGGGGTATTGAGGGAGATCCGACTGAAGGTGCTATTTTGGTGGCTGCCGCTAAGGCGGGGATCTGGCGGGAGGTTCTGGAACGCAAACAAGAGCGGATCGGGGAGCTGCCCTTTGACTCGGATCGGAAACGAATGAGTGTTGTCTATAAAACAAAACAGGGGCGTATGGCCTATGTCAAAGGGGCTCCGGATAAGGTTTTGAAGCTTTGTCGGCAAGAGTTGACCGCGCAAGGGGTTGTGGAGTTGACCGCTGAAAGCAGGCGACGCATCATGCGGGCTAATGATGAAATGGCGCGGCAGGCTCTCCGCATCCTGGCAGTTGCCGAGAAACCGTTGTCAGAGTCGAAACCACTGGATGAACACGTCGAAGAGGGCTTGACATTTGTTGGCTTGCTGGGAATGATTGATCCGCCGCGCGCCAGTGCTGTCAAAGCAATCAGAGTTTGTCAGCAGGCCGGTATTAAACCTGTTATGATTACGGGAGATCATCGCTTAACCGCAGAAGCCGTTGCTCATGAGTTGGGGATGTTTCGAGGCTCAAGGAGCGGAGTGATTACAGGTGAAGACCTTGAGCAAATGTCTGAAAAGGATTTAAGCGAGCGCGTGATGGATATTTCCGTCTATGCCCGCGTAACGCCAAAAGATAAGCTTAGAATCGTGCGTGCCTTAAAAAAACGTGGGCAAGTAGTTGCCATGACAGGGGACGGAGTGAACGATGCTCCTGCGGTTAAAGAAGCTGATATCGGGGTGGCTATGGGCCAAACCGGAACGGATGTTACAAAAGAAGCTTCCGATATGATTTTGGGCGATGATAATTTTGCAACGATCGTGGCCGCCGTGGAAGAGGGTCGTGGGATTTACGACAATATTCGGAAGTTTATTCATTACTTACTTTCTTGTAATTTAGGAGAAGTCCTAACGATGTTTGTGGCGACACTTGTGGGCCTGCCACTTCCGTTACTGCCTATTCAAATCCTTTGGGTAAATCTTGTCACAGACGGTTTACCGGCAATGGCCTTAGGAGTAGACGGATCGGAACCAGGCATTATGAACCGTCAGCCCAGGGCTCCGGGAGAGAGCGTTTTTGCACGGGGGTTGGCCGGCAAAATAGCGATAGGAGGGACCTTAATCGGATTGGGAACACTTTTTGTGTTTGTAGTCGGCCTCTTGATGGGGGTAAACATATTAGGGGCGCGAACTATGGCCTTTACTACACTAGTGTTTTTCCAGTTCTTTCAAGTCTTTGATTGCCGGTCTGAAGAACGAAGTATCTTCGAAGTGGGACTGTTCAGTAATCCTTACCTGGTAGGAGCTGTGCTGATTTCCACGCTTATGCAGCTCAGCGTCATTTATATTCCTCCGTTACAGGTGATCTTTAAGACCGTGCCCTTAGTAAGTTGGCAATGGGTTCTTATCCTGTGTGTGTCGGGGGGGCCGTCCATCCTAATGGGATTTGCCCGACTATTTAAAAGCTCCTGGCAAGGAAAACCGTCAATAGTCAAGGGATAAATGTGAGGTTCGAAGTTCGATGTTCGATGTGCGAATATCGAACTTCAACTTTTATATTGGTAAGTCAGCGGATCAGCCTTTGCTGAGTAATTCGCATACGTATAACGAATATCTCTTGCCCGCCTTGTGTATTTCCGGCTCAAATGGTTGACCCACTTCATTAAGCGTAGTATTCTTTTTGGGGGGGGAGTACGATGAAATTCATTAAAATGCATGGTCTGGGGAATGATTTTGTTTTTCTGGACCATTTTTCTGATTCAGCCGACGAGGATTACCCACAGTTAGCCAAGAAGCTCTGCCACCGGCAATTTGGTATAGGCGGGGACGGATTAGTTGTAATTCTGCCTTCGAAAGTCGCCGATGCCCGGATGAGGATCATTAATGCAGACGGATCTGAACCTGAAATGTGCGGTAATGGCATCCGGTGTTTCGCGAGATATGTCTACGATCAAGGGATTGCAATACATAACCCAATGCGGGTGGAAACTCTCGCCGGTGTCTTGACGATTCATCTAAATATCAAAGACGCTCAGGTTCAAGGGGTGCGAGTAGATATGGGAGAGCCCATTTTGCGTGCCGACCTCATTCCGGTTTTAGGTCAAGGGGAACCGGTGGTGGGAGAGAGACTTGAAGTGTCAGGGGAAACGTTCCAATATACTGCTGTTTCCATGGGGAATCCGCACTGCGTTATCTTTGTGGAGGATTTTGCGGCGCTCGATTTTGAACGTCTTGGACCGGCGATTGAGAAACATACATTATTTCCGCGTAAAACCAATGTTGAGTTTATTCGGGTTAATTCACCGCAGGACATTACCATGAAAGTTTGGGAGCGGGGCGCCGGACCAACGCTGGCCTGCGGGACAGGCGCCTGTGCCTCTGTAGTTGCAGCCGTGCTCAATCATAAATCAGAACGCACAGTGACCGTTCATCTGCCGGGCGGAGATTTGTGGATTGAATGGGGATTAGATAACCACGTCTATATGACCGGCCCGGCGACGTATGTGTTTAAGGGTGAATGGTTGGCTTAGGGAGGAGCAATATTTAATGGTCAAGGTAAATGAAAATTATCTGAAACTGCCTGGCAGTTATCTTTTTTCGGAAATAGCACGAAGAATTAACCAATTCAAAAAAGAAAATCCGTCTGCTGAGATTATTAGAATGGGAATCGGTGATGTAACCAGGCCTCTGCCGTCGGCTGTTATTGAAGCTATGCACAAGGCCGTTGATGAAATGAGTTCTTCTGATACTTTCAGGGGTTATGGTCCTGAACAGGGGTATGATTTTTTAATCAAAAAGATTATTGAAAATGACTTTACACCGCGTGGGGTTAACCTTTCTATGGAAGAGGTTTTTATCAGTGACGGCGCTAAAACCGATACAGCTAATTTTCAGGAGATTCTTGGGACGGATAACATATTTGCAGTAACGGACCCGGTTTATCCAGTTTATGTTGATAGCAATGTTATGGCTGGACGTACGGGTTTTCCTGACAGTCAGGGTCAATTTGAAAAAATAGTCTATTTGCCCTGCAATGAAGTTAACGAAATGAAACCGTCTTTTCCCACTTCTAGAGTAGATATGGTTTATTTATGCTATCCTAATAATCCAACAGGAATGACTTTAGGTATCGATGAGCTAAAAAAGTGGGTTGATTATGCCCGGGAAAATAAAGCGCTTATTTTGTTTGATGCAGCCTATGAGGCTTTTATAAGACAAGATGGAGTTCCACACAGTATTTTTGAGATAGAAGGTGCCCGGGAAACGGCCGTAGAATTCAGAAGTTTCTCAAAAACTGCCGGCTTTACGGGAACCAGATGTGCGTATACTATCGTACCGAAGGAGCTAATGGCCTATGACTCAAAAGGCGAAGCCCACAGCCTGAACAAGTTGTGGTTAAGGAGACAGACCACAAAATTCAACGGAGTATCCTACCCGGTGCAGGCAGCCGCGGCTGCAGTATATTCCGAGGAAGGTAAAAGACAGGTACGGGGAACTATTGATTATTATATGGAAAATGCCCGCATTATCCGCGAGGGACTTCAGAAAGCGGGCTACAAGGTTTTCGGTGGGGTAAACGCCCCCTATATTTGGCTCCAGACACCAAATAAAATGCCGTCCTGGGATTTCTTTGATAAACTGATGAAAGAAGTTCATGTTGTTGGAACACCGGGAGCCGGTTTTGGAGCAAACGGAGAAGGTCACTTCAGGTTGACGGCATTTAGCTCAAGAGAGAATACTCTGCGGGCAGTTGAAAGAATGAGCATATTGAAGACCGTGTGATTTATTAGTAGGGGGTGAATGACCCGGCTGATTGATTCGCTGGGTGGCGTATGGCAAATAGCATGACGGGATTCGGACGGGGTGAGGCAAGCGGAAGCGGTTATCAGTTTTCTATCGAGCTGAAATCGGTTAACCATCGGTTTTTAGAAATAATGGTGAGAACGCCGCGTAATTTTAGCAGTTTTGAAGATCGGATACGAAAGACGTTACAAGGGAGGTTCCAGCGCGGCCGGATTGAAGTGCATGTTAATGTGGTGGAAACAGAAGAACGAAAGAGATCGGTGAAGGTTGACAAAGATTTAGCACTGTCGTATGATAAGATATTGGAGGATCTGGCCTTAGCCCTGCATGCAGCGCATGAAACGGATATTTATCGTTTAGTCACATTACCTGAAGTTCTTTCAGTTGAGGAACCTGAGATCGATCTTGATACTTTGTGGGGAGCGTGCGCTGAGGCACTTAGGATAGCTTCTGATAGTCTTGGGCAAATGCGCCGTATTGAAGGAGAAAAATTAACGTCCGATCTACTCCTTAGGCTTGATCTCATTACCGGGTATCTGCAACAGATTGCTGAGCGCGCGCCATTTGTCGTGACAGATTATCAAGAACGCTTGCAGGACCGCATTCAGACGCTTTTAGGCGAGGTTGAAGTGGATGCGACCCGACTGGCGAACGAAGTGGCTTATTTTGCGGATCGCGCCTCCATTACGGAAGAGTTGGTTCGCTTCAACAGTCATTTGGCTCAAGGGCGAGACGCGCTGAGAAGTAACGACTCGGTGGGACGCCGACTTGATTTTTTAATGCAGGAAATGAACCGGGAAATCAATACCATTGGGTCAAAAGCCAATGATTTAACAATTGGCCAACAGGTTGTTAGTGTGAAAAGTGAATTGGAAAAAGTGCGCGAGCAAATCCAGAATCTAGAGTAAATGGAGGATTCTTTATGGACATTAAGCTCATTAACATTGGATTTGGCAATATTGTATCGGCCAATAGAATTATATCGATTGTGAGTCCGGAATCCGCCCCGATCAAACGTATTATTCAAGAAGCACGGGATGAGGGTATGCTTATTGATGCAACTTATGGTCGGCGTACACGCGCGGTGATTATTTGTGATAGCCAGCATGTGATACTGTCCGCAGTCCAACCGGAAACAGTGGCAAATCGTCTTTCGATCAAAGAGTCCAATACCCACGTAGAAGATCCGGTTGACTAGGGGTGTAAAGTGGAAAAAAACCATGGCTTATTAATTGTATTATCGGGACCTTCCGGGGCAGGCAAAGGGACGATTTGTCAAGAACTTCTGCGCCAAATGCCCGACTTGAGATATTCTGTCTCGATGACGACGCGCAGTCCCCGCCCGGGTGAAGTGGAAGGGATCCATTATTATTTTCGTCCGCGGCAGGAATTTGAAGCTATGCTCGCGCGTAACGAATTATTGGAATGGGCCGAGTTTTGTGATAATTATTATGGAACACCACTATTTGCCGTTGAGCAAGCGATCCTGGATGGACGGGACGTTATTTTAGAGATTGATATTCAAGGAGCGATGCAAATCAAGAAGCGATTTCCGCAGGGAGTTTTCACATTTATCATTCCGCCTTCTTTGGATGTTCTCTCCGAACGTATTCACAAACGAGGGACTGAGACTGAGGAAGTCATTCAGAAACGTTTAGCCACGGCAATTCAGGAACTTGAATATGTAGATGAGTATGATTACGTAGTTATTAACGATGAAGTTCTTGCGGCTGTCGAAAAACTCAAAAGTATCCTTGTCGCGGAAAAATGCCGGGTGAAACGAAAACCGTTTGTTTTTAAGGGGGAGTATAAATGAAACAACCTTCACTTGATCTGCTGATGCGTAAGGTGGATAGCAAGTACACATTGGTGGTAGTTGTTGCCAAGCAGGCGCGTACAATAATGGAAGAGGCAAAGCATGATGATTTAGCTAAGGGTGTGAAGCCGGTCAGTATCTCACTCGAGGAGATTTCCCGTTCCGAATCCACCTATGAATGTACCTCGGAAGAGATTTTATGATGTTAACAGAGAAAAAAATCCTTGTTGGAATTACCGGCGGAATTGCCGCTTATAAAACTGCGGAGGTTGTCAGGCTCTTATGTAAGCTGCAGGCCCAAATACACGTTGCGATGACGAAGTCGGCAACAGAATTTATTACTCCCCTTACACTGCGGAGTCTTTCATCGAACCCGGTGTATGTAGATCTTTTCAACGAGCCGAAACTATGGAATGTTGAGCATATCGGCTTGGCAGAGCACGTTGATGCAGTCATTGTCGCTCCGGCAACGGCTAATATATTGGCTAAGATGGCAACAGGGATAGCGGATGATTTTCTTTCGACGGTACTTTTAGCTGTCCGCGCACCGATTTTTGTGGCGCCGGCCATGAATCATGCGATGTATCATCATCCTGCGACGCAAGTTAATTTGGCACTCCTCAAGCAGCGTGGGGTCCACGTCATTGGCCCCGGCACAGGTTTTCAAGCGTGTGGGACAGATGGAGACGGACGCATGAGCGAACCGGCGGAGATCGTGGAATCCTTAACGCGTTTTTTTGCTGGCTCTGCCTGGTTAAAAGGCAAGAAAGCCCTGGTAACGGCAGGCGGAACCCAGGAACCGCTTGATCCGGTTCGCTATCTGGGGAACAGGAGTTCCGGGCGGATGGGATATGCTATTGCTCAAGCGTTACAGGAAGCCGGGGCGGAGACCATCCTGGTCAGTGCGCCAACGGATTTACAAACTCCTCAGGGAGTGACCCGGATAGGAGTGCAGACTGCCTTGGAGATGTACGATGCAGTCTTGGGGCTTTTTCCCGAAATGGATGTTGTCATTAAGGCAGCAGCGGTTGCGGACTATCGCCCCTCGGTTGAGGCGGAACAAAAAATTAAAAAAACAGGGACTAGCTGTACACTTGAGTTGGTTCCCAACCCGGATATTTTAGCCGAACTTGGGCGGAAGAAAACGTCCCAGGTTCTTGTTGGGTTTGCAGCCGAGACGGAGAACCTCTTGGTCAACGCCACACTTAAAATGCAAAAGAAGAACGTGGATCTCCTGGTAGCCAATGATATCACTAAACCGGGTGCCGGCTTTGGCAGCCCAACAAACATTGTCAGTTTTCTCTTCCCTGACGGAAGCAGAATGGATTTCCCTCAGCTGAATAAACTTGAGGTTGCCCGACATCTCGTTCGAGAGATTGCCAGGCTACTTGGGATGGAAATGGAAACAAAGGAGTGAATTAAATGGCTAAAAAATTATTTACCTCCGAGTCTGTGACCGAGGGTCATCCTGATAAGATCTGTGATCAAATTTCAGATGCCATTTTGGATGCTATTTACGAGTTAGATCCAAATGCTCGAGTGGCCTGTGAAACGATCGTAACAACGGGCTTGGTCCTGGTCAGCGGGGAGATCACGACCACTTGCTATGTGGACATTTCTCATGTCGTGAGGGAGACTATCCGTTCAGTTGGTTATACCCGGGCCAAATATGGCTTTGATGCCGATACCTGTGCAGTATTAACCTCGATCGGAGAACAATCCGCCGATATTGCCTTAGGTGTGAACCAGTCTTTAGAAGCAAAAACCGGTGAAATGACCGATAATGATATAGAAGCAATCGGGGCCGGAGATCAAGGTATGATGTTCGGTTATGCGACGAATGAAAGCGAAAGCTACATGCCGCTCCCTATTGATATAGCACATCGCTTGGCACGCAAACTCAGTGAGGTACGGAAATCGGGTTTTTTAGGCTATCTGCGTCCGGATGGGAAAACCCAGGTTACCGTGGAGTATGTGGATAACAAGCCGGTTCGGGTGGATACTGTTGTGGTCTCTACGCAGCATCATCCGGATGTTACACAAGAACAAATTCGCCGTGATTTGCTGCAATATGTTGTGTATCCAACTATTCCCAAAGAACTGTTAGATGAGGATACAAAGTATTTAGTCAACCCGACGGGTCGTTTTGTCATCGGCGGACCCCAGGGGGATTGCGGATTGACGGGACGCAAAATTATAGTGGACACCTATGGCGGTATGGCCCGCCATGGCGGCGGTGCCTTCTCCGGCAAGGACCCCACAAAAGTTGACCGTTCAGGTGCTTATGCGGCGCGTTATGTGGCTAAAAATCTCGTTGCCGCAGGGTTAGCGGACCGTTGCGAAATTCAAATAGCTTATGCCATCGGAGTAGCCCATCCAGTATCTGTTGCGGTTGAGACGTTTGGCACGGGAAAGATCGCCGATGATAAGATCACGGAGCTTATCCTGCAAACGTTTGATCTCCGACCGGCCGGCATCATCAAGACTTTGGATCTTCGTCGCCCGATCTACCGCCAAACGGCTGCCTATGGTCATTTCGGAAGAACCGACCTCGACCTGTCTTGGGAAAGAACCGATAAGGCGGAGGCCTTGCGAAAACTCGCCGGACTGTAAGGATAAATGGAGTTTCCACCCATTAAAGAGTGAGATCCATAAAAAGGGGTAAATGCTATTTATATGCATCCTTAGACAGAAAGAGTCCTCCCCCGCATAGCGAGAGAGGGCTTTGTCAACGTTATATTCATTTCTTGATAAATTGTAGGTGAAAGGTTCAATCAGTGTTCCCCAGATCGGATATGTATACTGTTTAAGGAGGCGTCGTAGTGTTTCGTTATGCTGAAGTTTTGGTTGATGTAGCTAATCGGCGCCTGGATCAAAGTTATTATTATCTTATTCCTGAATCATTTGACTTGAAGATAGGGATGCGGGTTCTTGTTAACCTCCGGCATCGTATGGTCCAGGGGCTTGTTGTGAATATGACGGATGATCTGCCTGATGAACTTGCGCTTGTGAAGTTCAAGCCCGTGTTAGAGATTGTTGATAAGGACAGTCTGATTCCTCCGGATCTGATCGAGCTCGCCCATTGGTTAGCGCAAACAACTATCTGCTCAGTTGCGCAAAGCCTACATACGGTTTGGCCGCTCCTCAAGGGAAAAGCGGAAGAGTGGGTTATCCTCCTGGCAGCCCTCGAAGATTCGGATGTTCAGACCTTACAGTGGCTGGATCCGGATGCCTTTCGAGCGATTAAAGTGCTTACCCGGGCACGGAGTAAGGAAATTTCCCTTAAAACCTTTCTTAAGCGAGCGGATATTTCCGGGGCGATGCTCGAGAAGCTGCTCCAACACGGGTGGGTAAAAAAGGAAACACGCTTTGTAGTTAGAGGGGGCGGATCTGAGATAAAAATAGCTCAGAAGAAAGAACCCCCGGCTGGGAGCTTTTCAGAGAACCAGCTTAAGGAACATCAGGAAGATACCCTGCCATCACAAACATGGAGCGCAGGGTTATTAGCGGACTATCTTTATGAGGAACTCGGGGCTAAAGAACATAATACTTCCACCGGTCGAACTTACGAATTAACCGGGGAGCAAGTTAGAACAGTGAAAAACGTGTTGACTGCCTTAGCGGAAGGCTCGTCCCAGACTGTTTTGTTGCATGGTGTGACGGGTAGTGGAAAAACGGATGTTTATCTTGAGTTGATAGCGCATGTTCTCGCTCAAGGCGGAGATGCAATTCTGCTTGTACCGGAAATTTCCCTGACCTCTCAAGTGGCCGGCTATTTTGAAACCCAATTTGGCGACCGAGTAATTATCCTGCACTCCGGTTTACGACCGAGGGAAAAAATGAAAGCCTGGGAGCATATTTTGGCAGGCCAGAAGCGGATCGTCATTGGGGCCCGTTCCGCCGTGTTTGCACCTCTCCCGAATTTGCGGCTCATTATTTTGGATGAGGAACATGATGGTGCCTATAAACAGGATGAGAACCCCAAATACCATGCCCGGGATGTCGCGCGCCAACGGATGGAACAGCTCAAGGGTGTCGTTTTGCTCGGGAGTGCAACGCCATCTTTGGAAGCCTATGCCGCGGCACAATCGGGTAAAATCAGCTTGCTAACGATGACTAGGCGGATTGGGGAAAGTATCTTGCCACCGGTTGAGATTGTGGATATGCGGAAGGAACTTCTAACGGGAAACCGGGGTATATTTTCCCTGCTGCTGCAAAAAAAACTGCGGGAAAGGCTTGAGTGGGGCGAGCAATCCATGCTTTTTCTGAATCGCAGAGGGTATTCAACCTTTGTGGCTTGTCGGGAATGTGGTTATGTGGTCAGTTGTCCCAATTGCGATATAGCCCTGACGTATCATAGCCAGGGACAGGCTATGCGCTGTCATTATTGTAACCATAAAGAACTTCCTCCTCTGACGTGTCCGGAATGTGCCAGCCGGTATATTCGTTTTTTTGGGCAGGGAACGCAGCGTGTAGAAGAGGAGTTGCAGGGCTTACTTCCGGAGGCCTCCATCTTGCGCTTGGATTTTGATACCACACGCTCCGGAGAAGCGCACCGCCTTATCCTGGAAAGTTTCCGTCGTCAAGAAGCGTCTATCCTGGTAGGAACGCAAATGATGGCCAAAGGACTGGATTTTTCAAATGTCACCTTGGTGGGGGTCATTACCGCAGATCAAACGCTCAATATGCCGGATTTTCGGGCCAGAGAACGGACATTTCAACTTTTAACTCAGGTTGCCGGTCGAGCGGGTCGGAGCACTAAACCAGGTGAGGTTGTAATTCAGACCTATTCCCCGACAGATGGGGCCATTGTGCGAGCTGCCCGGCATGATTTCCAGGGGTTTTTCCGGGAAGAAATACGCTATCGCAAAGAACGGAAATATCCGCCGTATACCCATATCGTTCGAGTTCTGTTGCTTCATGAAAAAGAGGAACGGGTTATTAAAGGGGCCAACGATTTGTGGGCTTGTCTGAAGCAAGGAATGCAAGACCCTAAATTTGGAAATAATGAGTTAGGTATTCTGGGACCGGCACCGGCTGTATTATCCAGACTTAAGAATCAATGGCGATGGCAGATATCTGTCAAAGGAAGGCGTCTGGATCTACTCAGGGCGTTCTTACATCAAGGGGTTCAACGATTTAGCCAAGGTTCAGCCAGCAGGGGGGTCATATTGAATATAGAAGTTGATCCACTTTCGAACTAGAAGACAATTTAAATTTAAAAGAAAGTTTAAACAAGTTCGAAACGCGCCAGGTCCTCGACTTAGTGACTAGTCATAGGATACAATATATGCGAGGTGCGAGGTGCGAGGTGCGAAACGGGAACCTTGGACGTCGAATATAAGTTCGGGCATCGCGCCTCGGACATCGAGTAAAGTTCAAGCCTTGGGCATCGCGCATCGCGCTTCGAACTTCGCATAGAATACTGAAGGGAGTAAAAAGGCAATGTCTGTATATAAGATTGTAGAAATTGGTGCAGAGATATTACGGGAAAAGGCAAGAGAGGTAAAAGAGGTAAATCCGACGATAATAAAACTCCTTGATAACATGATAGATACACTGCATGCCGCCGATGGGGTGGGCTTAGCTGCCCCTCAAATTGGGGTTTCCAAGCGGGTTATTATTGTTAAGGTCGGTGAGGTGTTGGTGGAACTCATCAATCCAGTTATTTTGGAAAAAGAGGGAGAGAACAGTGCGGAGGAAGGATGCCTTAGTATACCAAAAATATCAGGAGATGTAGTGCGGGCCACTAAAATACGTGTACAGGGGCTAAATCGTCAAGGAAAATTGGTGGAAATTCAAGCGGAGCATTTGTTGGCTCGCGCCTTGCAACATGAGATTGATCATCTGGAGGGGATACTGTTTATCGATGTTGCCAAGAAAACATATCGAAGTTAGGAGGAGCGCTGATCTGCACGTGTCTGCGAGTTACGCCTAAATTACTCAGCTCCAAATGCTTCGAACCTCGAACATCGAATTTCGAGTAGGGGGAATAACTATGCGTTTAGTTTTTATGGGCACACCTGATTTTGCCGTGCCTTCTCTACGGGCCTTGGTTAAGGGCGGATATGATGTTGTTGGTGTCTTTACCCAACCTGATCGGCCGACCGGTCGAGGGAAAAAATTAAAACCAAGTCCCGTAAAAGTTGCGGCGGAAGAACTAGGCATATTGGTTTTTCAACCGGAAAAGATAAAAACACCTGAAGCAATCCATCAGTTACAGGCCTTGGCCCCGGATAGCATTATTGTTGTTGCTTACGGACAAATCTTATCCAGAGAAATTTTACAGTTGCCTGCCAAAGGGTGTATAAATGTTCACGCTTCGTTGCTCCCCTCCTACCGTGGGGCAGCACCAATTCATTGGGCTGTCATGAGGGGGGAAACCCGTACGGGAGTGACCACCATGTTGATGGATGAGGGCTTGGATACAGGAGACATGTTCCTGAAACGGGAAGTACCAATTTCAGATGAAGCAACAACGGGAGAGATTCATGATCAGTTAGCCGTTCTGGGAGGAGAACTTCTCCTGGAAACCTTATATGAGTTGGAAATGGGGAGATTAATGGCAACACCACAAACTGGTAAAACAAATTATGCGCCCCTTCTGAAACGTGAACATGAATGTATAGATTGGTCACGTAGGGCGGCTGAACTACACCATCAGATTCGGGGGTTGAACCCTTGGCCGGGAGCGTTTGCGACCTTTCGGGGAGAAAATTTTAAGATTTGGCGAAGCACTTTACAAACGACAGAAAAGTGTTCAGAGGTCGAAAGCCGGAGGTTCGAGCCTCGAACCTCGAACCTCAAACATCGAGTTGAACCGGGCCAAATTATCCGGGTTCTTGGGGAGGGGCTGCTGGTTCAGACTGGGGATGGAGTCCTTCAGATTCTGGAGGTTCAACCGGCAGGGAAGCGCGCCATGTCAGCCAGGGACTTCTTCAACGGCCGACATGGCCGGTTAGGAGAAAAATTCGAGTAAACGCGAGGCGCGAGGCATTCAATTTGTATTTCGATTCGTAGAATCGAACTCGGACTTCGGACCTCGGACCTCGGACATCGGACCTCGGACATCGGATATCGTGCATCGATAAAAGGAGGGTAAAATTATGTTTTTTTGGGACCCCACAATGGTTCTCTTAATTCCGGCGATAGTGCTTTCAATATACGCTCAATTCAAAGTTTCCTCGACTTACAAACGTTTTTCCAGAATTCGTTCGCAATCAGGACTAACGGGAGCACAAACAGCACGAGCTCTTTTGAACAGTAACGGACTATACGATGTACGTGTGGAGCCGATACAAGGACGGCTCTCCGACCATTACGATCCGCGTTCAAGGGTTATTAGATTAAGTGAAGACGTTTTTCAGGGCAGCTCTTTGTCTTCCGTGGCTGTAGCTGCCCATGAAACGGGGCATGCCCTTCAACATGCTTATGGGTATGTTCCTTTGACACTAAGGACGTCCTTTGTTCCTCTTGCCAGTTTCGGCAGCGGAGCCGGGCCGATAATGATCATGATCGGTTTTTTCTTCCAGAGTTTTAGCTGGCTTCTGGATTTAGGGATTTTATTTTTTGCCTTTGCTGTGCTATTTCAGATTATCACTCTGCCGGTGGAATTTAATGCCAGCAATAGAGCCCTGGCTATTTTACAGGACGGAAATATGCTTGCCGGTGAGGAAGTCCGCGGGGCACGCTCTGTGCTGAACGCTGCGGCTTTAACTTATGTAGCCGCGACCTTAGTTGCCGTGCTTGAGTTAGCCAGGCTGATCCTGATTTCGCGGAGCATGAGTGATGACTAAAGAAACCGCACGAGGGATGGCGGTCCGAATTCTGACGCGTGCCGAGGTCGAAGGGGCTTACGTGAATCTCTTACTCCAGAAAAATCTTGCGAAGTTGGCTGATTCCAGAGATCGCCGATTTGTGACATTCTTAGTGAATGGTACGCTCAAACATCGTTTAACCCTGGATTACGCACTGCGAATGCATTTAAGTAAGCCCATGTCGTCACTACCCCATGAAGTCCGAGCTATTCTGCGTATCGGCGCTTTTCAATTGCTTTATGTCGATAATGTACCCCCCGCTGTTGCGGTCAATGAAAGTGTGGAATTAGCCAAATCATTCCCCAAATTCACGGGCTTGGTAAACGGCGTCTTGCGTAAGGTTATGAATAAGGCGTGGGATTTTCCTTGGCCGGATGCAAAACGTGAAACGGCGCGCTATCTTTCAGTGCGCTATTCTCACCCCGAATGGATGATTCAGCACTGGCTGAAACGCTGGGGCAGGGAGGAAACGGAGGCCTTATGCCAAGCCAACAATGAGTCGGCTCCAACTTGGATCCGCACGAATACGCTCAAGATCTCACGTGAAGATTTAAGGGCTCGTCTCATCCGGGAAGGAATTACAGTCGACCCCGGAATCCGGATTCCGGAAAGCATAAGGATCCAACATTTTGGCGCCGTAGATCGGCTGGAGAGTTTTCGGCAGGGACTATTTATGGTTCAGGATGAAAGCTCCCAACTTGTAGCCCATGTGGTAGACCCCAAACCAGGCCAACGGGTCTTGGACACCTGTAGCGCCCCTGGCGGAAAAACCACGCACTTGGCTCAGCTGATGCAGAACGAGGGAGAAATCATGGCCTTTGATATCCATGAGCAAAAGCTTGAACTGATCAATCAGTCAGCCCAAAGACTGGGAATAACGATAATCAAACCTCAATTTGGAGATGCCCGGGATTTACCCGGCGTAAAACCCGGTTCGTACCAGCGCGTCTTAGTTGATGCTCCTTGTTCCGGATTGGGCGTCCTGCGCCGGAGAGCAGATCTGCGTTGGCGGAAAGAAGAGCAAGATCTTAAGGATTTACCCCTCCTGCAACTGACCATCCTGGAACGGGCTGCGTCTTGTGTTGAAGTGGGGGGAGATATAATCTACTCGACCTGTACAATCGAACCGGAAGAGAATTTTGATCTGGTAAAGACGTTTCGCTCAGCGCATCCGGAATTTGAGGCTGTTAACCTGGCGGATGATTTGCCCTTTACCCTTGAGGATCCGCGAGATATTCAACAAGCACGTAAAGGAATGCTTCAGCTTTTACCCCACCGCCATAACATGGACGGGTTTTTCATAGCAAAATTTCGTCGCAGGTAAGTTTAACCGGCATGGATTGGGTGAATAATAAATACTATGGATATTAGAGAGCTGCGCGGGTGTTCAGAAGATGAATTAATAGAAATTTGTAAGGAAATTAGTTTAAAACGGTTTCGGGCAAGCCAATTGTTCCAATGGGTACAACAGAAAGCTGTGCGCACCTGGGAGGAAATGAAAAACATTGGGGGGCGTGATCGGCAAACTTTGTGTTCTCGCCTGAGTTTTTATCCTTTGGAGAAGGTTCGGGAACAACGTTCCAAGGACGGCACGCGTAAGTATCTATTCCGCCTGAACGACGGTGAAACGATTGAGTGTGTTTTGATGGATTATGCGCGGACCGGTTCGCGGGATCGCCATACAGTTTGTGTCTCCACTCAAGTCGGATGCGCGGTGGGGTGCGCATTTTGTGCTACAGGGTTGGAAGGGTTTCGAAGAAACCTCAGTGTCGCTGAAATAGTGGGTCAGGTGTTGGATATTACCTATTATGTTCGTCGGGAAGATCCGGATTTTCTGGTGACCAACATTGTCTTTATGGGTATGGGGGAACCCCTGCTCAATTATGACCAGGTTCTCCAGGCAATCCTCCTGTTGAATCATAGACAGGGGCAAAATATTGGTATGCGGCGGATGACGATTTCAACCTGTGGGGTCGTGCCCCGGATTATTCAACTGGCTAAAGATAACCCCCAGGTGGGTCTTGCCGTATCTCTGCATACTGCACGGGATGAAGTGAGAAATGATTTGATCCCGATGAATCGTCGTTATCCGCTGGGCCGGCTTATGGCGGCCTGCCGGGAATATACACAAATCACACATCGCCGGATTACTTTCGAGGTGGCCTTGACGGCTGGGAACGTGAAACAGGAGGAAGCTGAGGCCCTTGCCAGATTGCTGAAAGGACAGTTTGGACATGTAAATTTGATTCCGGTTAACCCTGTGGCAGGAACTGGAATGGAGCGTCCCGATCCGGAGCTCATGAGAAGGTTTGCCCGGGTGTTAGAAGATGCCGGGATTTCTGTTTCTTCACGTGAGGAACGGGGGGCGGAGATTGACGCAGCTTGTGGTCAACTTCGCCAACAGTGGGAGGGTGAGTTAAAATGAGCATTTTGGCCCGATTTGAAGGGATGGCTGAATTTCTCTTTACCGGAGCTTTTAAAAAAGGTGCAGGTCGGCTTCAACCGGTGGAAATCGCCAAAGAACTTGTGAAGGCGATGCTTAAAAATAAGCAGGTCAGCATTTCCCAGGTTTACGTACCGAATATCTACCGGGTTTATCTTCATTCCAGTGATTGGGGGCCGATAGCTAGTTTCGGAGATGTGTTTCTCATTGAACTCTCAAAGTATTTATTTGCGGAGGCGGAACGAAACGGCTATACGTTTTTAACGAAACCGGCTATTGAGTTGCATGCGGATGAGACGGTGGAACCCCGGGAGATGGTTGTTGAAGTTGATTTTGATGACTCGATTGACGTGGACTGGGGAGAGGAGGAAAATGGAAATTATGCATCTAATGCATCAAATTGGCGCGAAAGTACAACTTTCTTCAGGGAAAGTGTCAAGACAAACTTACCGCTTGAGGACAGGCCAGGAAGGAATCCGGACTACTTTCTCGAAATAATAGAAGGACCCGATAAAGGTCAGAAAGTTTCGCTGCAGGATGCAGACGTTGTCATTGGTCGTCATGGACAATGCGATCTGGTACTCCATGACCCTGAAGTTTCCAGGCGGCATATGAAGCTTGCTTCAGGGGAGAACGGTTGGTGGTTGGATGATTTGGGAAGTACAAACGGTTCTTTTGTCAACGGCCAAAGAATAACGCATCAGACGGCAGCTCCCGGTGACCGTATTCAAATTGGACAAAGTGTTCTGGTTATCCAGAAGTCTCTTTAAAATCAGAGGTCAGAGGCCGGAGGTCAGATATTAGGAGGCCAGGGGTTTAGAGGTCGGACATCTGGCTCCCGACCTCCGACCGACCCCGACTCTGGTTCCGACTTCTGGCCTCTGACCTCTGATTTCTGAATTAGGAGGGTTTTATGCAATTTTTTCTAGTCCTTGGACGGTTGGCTTTAGTCGTTCTGATCTATCTTTTTATCTTTAGAATTTTTACAGCACTTTTAGCAGATCTACAAATTAAGGGGATTTTTCAACGTTCTATTAATGAATATGGACGGTTAGAAGTCCTCACAGGAGCAGAAGCACTTTCCAAAGGGAGGATTTTTCGGGTTGATGCCAAAGGATTACGCTTGGGGCGTGGCAAGCACAATGATATCGTTTTACCGGATCATTTTGCTTCCATTGACCATGCTGTTTTTAGGTTGCATAAAGGACAGACCATTGTGGAAGACCTGGGAAGTACGAATGGAACCTGGGTCAATGGAGAGCAAATTCATTCTCCAGTCCAAATGGTTCCTGGGGACTATGTGAAAATTGGAAGTATTACCTTCCAATACTCGAGGTGGCAAAATGAGAGTTCTAAGCTTTAGTGAAAAAGGGTGTATCCGTAAAAACAATGAGGATTCTTTTTTGGTGTTACCCGCGCAAGGGCTTTATGCAGTGGCCGATGGGATGGGGGGGCACCGAGCAGGAGAAGTAGCCTCTTCAATCGCCTTGCAGGAATTGGAGAAATTGGTTCCCCGCTTGGATGAGCTTGAGGGGCGGATCCTGGAAAGGGGGTTGACTGAGGCCTTTATGCAGGCAAATCGAGTCGTCAATCAATCCTCAGCCACGGAACCGGAAAATGCGGGGATGGGAACGACTCTGACAGTTTTGCTGGTGTGCAGAAGGACAGCTGTTATTGCTCATGTTGGCGACAGCCGGGCGTATTTATGGCGAGATGAGGCGTTGACTTCCTTGACTGTAGACCATTCGTTGGTCGGGGAACTTGTACGGTTAGGGCAGATTACCCCTGAGGAAGCGGAAAAACACCCCCAACGGCACGTGCTAATGCGTGCATTGGGCACAGAACAAAAGATCGAGGTGGATTGTAAGAGTATAAGTCTCCAGACCGGAGATGTATTTCTTTTATGCACGGACGGTTTTTCCAATGTGATCAGTGATCGGGAACTTGCGAAAGAGTTCCTCGAACCCGGCTCTTGGGAAGGACGGTTTGAAAAATTACGAAAACTTACCTTAGAACGGGGTGCCCCGGATAATTTCACAGCCTTGTGCTGTATATTGGAGTAAGCTGATGATTCAACGTTTAACCACGCGCATGATTATTTTAGGAATGATGTGGCTTGGACTAAGCTTGCTGAAATGGGAAAACTTGAGTATCCAAATCCTTTGGCAAGGTATAATTTTTACGGCCATAGTCCTTCTGGGGTGCCTGATGGAACAAATTCTCCATTATCAAGGTGATCCCTTCATTTTACCGGTTGTCCAGGCAATAATGGCTATAGGGCTTGTGTTTGTAGTGCGAATTAACCCAAATGTTGCCTTGCACCAATTCTGGTGGGCGAACATCGGGCAGGTACTTTTCTACGTAGTTTTATGGGCGATGCACGATTATCGCAAGTTAGGAAGGTTTAGATATCTCTGGGGGCTTTTAGCGGTGGTCTCGTTATTGGTGACCCTACTGTTTGGTTCTGAGGAAGGCGGTGCAACAAGCTCATTCAAGCTTATGGGAATCGGGATTCAACCGGAGGAATTTGTCAAACTGGCCTTGCTTTTATTCATGGCTTCATATTTGGAAGAGAATGAGGAATTGTTGCGTGTTGGGACGGTGCAGTGGGGAAAATTCTCTTTACCGGATTGGCGGACCCTGGGGCCATTTATGATTATGGGTGCTTTCGTCTTGGGGATCTTAGCCGCTCAAAAAAGTTTAGGAACAGCCTTGGTGTTTTATATGCTCTTTGTACTTATGCTTTATGTTGTGACAGAGCGGGCTCTTTATTTAGGAATATCTCTGCCAATTCTCCTCCTGACCGGCAGTCTGGCTTATATGCTCTTTAGGCATGTGCGTGTCAGAGTGGAGGTATGGCTGAATCCCTGGCTGGATCCCACAGGAGGGGGGTACCAAATTGCCCAATCTTTGTTTGCGATAAGTGGCGGAAAATTATTAGGAACTGGGTTAGGCAATGGCATAGGGGCATCGACCGTACCAGTGGCCATTAGTGATTTTATTTTTTCCGTGATTGCGGAAGAACTGGGGTTTGCCGGAGCAATGGCCGTACTGGTACTCTTTCTGATTGTTGTCATGAGGGCCTTTGCGGTAAGCCTTAGGGCAATAGACCGGTTTGGGCAGATTTTAGCAGCCGGGATAGGAATATTACTTGGGACAGAAACGTTAATTATCCTCGCTGGGGTCACGAAATTACTTCCCTTGACAGGCATACCACTTCCCTGGGTAAGTTATGGCGGAAGTTCGCTTATAGTTCACTTTATCTTGTTAGGGGTGCTGCTGAATGTCTCCAACGCTACAGCGGTAGGTACCCACAGCACCAGGAATAAAGGAAGGGAGTACGCAACATAATGCGAGGGGTACGTCGGGTAGCGCTTGGAATGGCCTTAAGTTTTTTTGTCTTAAGTCTGGGGTTAGCCTATTGGCAGGTTATTCAGGCGGATACGCTGCTAAAAGATAAAGCCAATCGTCGCTTAATACTGATGGAAAGCCGTGTGACGAGGGGAGGAATTTTTGATCGTAACGGCGAAATAATAGCTCAAACTCAGACTTCCAATGGAAAGAAGGTTCGGGTGTATCCGAAGGGGGAAATGTTTGAGCCACTGCTCGGATATTCGACACTAAAACTTGCCTCCTCTGGTCTCGAAGGGAATCTGGCTGATTGGTTATTAGGAATTAAGAAGGTATCGCCCACGCAAGCGGTTCAAAAGCTCTTTGCACTTCCCCGCCAAGGGGATGATGTGGTACTTACCTTGGATTCACGTTTACAGAGCATAGCCTATAATGCCCTCAAAGGAAAAATGGGGGCTGTAGCAGCCCTCGATCCACGGACCGGAGAAGTATTGGCCTTGGTGAGCCAACCCAGCTTTAATCCCACAAACCTTGAAGAGAACTGGACTGATATTATTAGCCGCGAAAAGGATCGCCCGCTTGAACAACGATATTTTTCCCTTTTCCCACCGGGATCGACCATGAAGGTTGTTACATCGGCTGCAATCTTACGGAGTGGGATCAATATTACTGATCTGTATGAGTGCAAAGGATCGGCAGTCATTAACGGACAAATCATTTCAGAACAAAACGATAAGATACATGGCTGGGTTAACTATAATATGGCTTTAGCAAATTCCTGCAACACGTACTTTGCGACGTTTGGGGTACAGGCAGGGGAAAAGAACTTTTTGGCAGCTGCCAAAGGATTTGGGTTTGGGCAGAAAATCCCTTTTGAACTTAATATACCAACGAGCTCGATTACTAAAGCGACCGTAATTCCCACGAAGTTAACGACAAATCTTTTAGCTGCCAGTACATTCGGGCAAGGAGAAGTTCTGGTCACACCCTTTCATATGGCGTTAATTACGGCCGGGATTGCCAACCATGGGGTTATCATGACACCACAGCTTGTGGAACGTGTCCTTGACCCCGCCCAAAATATTAAATTTGAACAAAAACCGCAGCCCTGGTTGACCGCGCTTACTAAGGAGGAAGCGGCTAAGATCACGAGCGGCATGGTTACTGCAGTGACTGATGGGACGGCTGCTCCGGGGGCATTGTCAAATGTTCAAGTTGCGGCCAAGACGGGTTCAGCAGAACCCGGAGGAAATGTCCAGACGCATGCTTGGTATATTGCTTTTGCGCCGGCTGAGGCCCCACGGATCGCGGTAGCTGTGATTGTGGAAAATGGCGGAACCGGAGGAGGGGCAGCCGCTCCGATCGCAAGCCAAATCATACAGGAAGCCTTGAGCCAGAAAGTAGGTGACAAATAGTGAGTAAAATCTTTGGGGGACGATATGAGGTCTTGGAGCGAATCGGTGACGGTGGAATGGCAATTGTTTATAAGGCCAAGGATCTTCTGCTTAACCGTGTAGTGACGATCAAGGTGCTCAGGGAGCAGTTTACTACAGACGAAGACTTTATTCGCCGTTTTCGGAGGGAAGCCCAATCTGCAGCGAGTTTGTCCCATCCCAACATTGTGTCAATTTATGATGTGGGTAAAGAAGGGGATACTGAGTATATTGTCATGGAGTACGTGGAAGGTCGTAATCTCAAAGAAATCATCCGCGAGTATGCGCCACTGTCTACAGATCAATCGATTAACCTTGGGCGGCAAATTACAGAGGCTATCCAAAATGCCCACGAGCATCATATTATTCATAGGGATATTAAACCGCACAATATCCTGGTAACGGCGGACGGACATGCTAAGGTCACGGACTTTGGGATTGCCCGGGCCGTATCTTCGGCAACAGTAACCCATACTGGAGATATCGTGGGTTCGGTTCACTACTTGTCGCCCGAACAGGCTAAAGGGCTGCAAAGCAACGAGCAATCAGACATTTATTCATTAGGGATCGTTCTCTACGAATTGGTGACCGGTAAAGTTCCTTATGAAGGAGAAACCCCCATTACCGTTGTGCTAAAGCATCTCCAGGAACAACCCGTATTGCCGAGTAAAATAAATCCTCTGATCAATCAGGAATTCGAAGCTGTGATCATGCGGGCGATCGCTAAGTCGCCTGAACAACGCTACATATCGGCAAAAGATCTTTTAGCAGATCTGAACCACATTCAGGCCGGTGAGCCGATTAATAGGGCGGTAATCTCTCTTCCTGTCGACTCGGAAGCAACCCAGACTCACCAGGGAATGGGCAGGATTTTAGCACCAATCCAGATAAAAAGTTCTTCGATTGAGGGGGAATCCTCCCCGGAGAAGGCGGAGAATAATAAACGCAGACGCCGGATAGTGGGAGGACTTGTACTTCTCTTACTCTTACTCTCCTTAGTTGGAGGGCTGGCATTAAAGAACTTTCTAACTGTAGGAGAAACAAAGGTGCCTGATGTTATCGGGAAAACGGTGCCTGATGCAGGACAATTAGTGGAACAGGCTAAACTAACTCTTGACCCGATTGTCATTAAAGAGTTCAATGATACAATCGAGAAAGATCTCATCACCGATCAGGAACCGAAAGCTGGAACATCCGTAAAAATTAACAGGGCCATTAAAGTCACGGTCAGCAAAGGCCCGGAGATGGCAAAGTTTCCAGATGTAACGACAGGACAGATGTCTAAAGAAAATGCCGAAATCCAAATTCAGAATGCGGGATTCGATATTAAAAACATAACCTACGTCCCCCAACCCAGTGCGACTGTCGCCAAAGGTCATATAATTGCACAGAGTGTTATGCCAACTGCTAGTTGGCCGAAAAGCGGAAAAATACTATTGACCATAAGTGAGGGACCTCAGTTTGTCACGATTAATATGCCGAATGTGATTGGCAAGACATCCACAGAGGCGAAAAAAGCGCTTGAAGATAATAAACTGGTTGTGCACATAGAAAACGAGGATTCTACTACTTTTCCTAGAGATGTGGTTATGAGAACGACACCCAAACCCGGAGACTCCGTTCAGCAGGGGGCTGAAGTTACGATGTTTGTTTCGTTTGGACCTGGGCCACTGGCCATGACAGAGGCCAGAGATCAGAGGCCAGAGGCCTGAAGTCAAACAGAAGTCAGAGGTCGTAGTCGAACGCACTAATTGGGGCTTTGGCGGTGCTACTAACCTCGAACGTCCTGTTCGAGTTATGACCAGCGCTTGGCACCATCATTAGTGGTATGGATGGCTGCCGATAACAGAGGTCAGAAGCCAGAGGTCAGAGGTCGGAAGCCAGAGTTGGTTTTGGAAGTGGAGAAGTATATGATCGAAGGAGTCTTGCTCAAAGGTTACGGCGGATTTTATTATGTCTATGCGGAGGATCGAGTATGGGAATGTTCCCTGCGCGGTCGCTTTCGTGTTCAAGATCAAGACTTTTTGCCGGGAGATCGGGTAAAAATTTTACCGGATGAGGATGGTAAGGCGACGATTGAGGCTGTTGAGCCACGGCGAAACGTTTTGACCCGTCCGACGATTGCCAATGTGGACCAGGCCCTTTTGGTCTTTGCCTTAACTTCCCCAAAGCCGGATCTTAACCTCTTGGATCGCTTGTTGATACAGGTTACAAACGCGGATATTAAACCCATCTTGGTTTTTACCAAATTAGATAAATTCAGTGAAGCTGCTTTAACCGAAGATTCTGAGGAAACTTCAATCACGGATGATTACCGCAAAATAGGATACACCGTGTTTGAAGTTTCCAATGAAACGGGTCAGGGAATTGAGAAGGTAGGCGCCCGGTTAAAGGAGAAAATCAGTGTACTTGCCGGACCTTCCGGTGCTGGGAAATCCAGTCTCTTCAATGCCTTATCTCACGGAAAGAAACTAAAGACAAGGGAATTAAGCCTTAAATCCAAGCGTGGCCGCCATACCACGCGGCATGTTGAACTGATGGTCTGTGCCGGGGGGCTTGTCGCAGATACCCCGGGATTTTCCTCCCTCTTTTTACCGAATCTGAAACGCGTCGAGTTAGCAGAGCTTTTTCCGGAATTTGCCGAGCGTCGCCGCCAGTGTCGCTTTAACAGTTGCATCCATGATAAAGAACCGAATTGTGCGATTAAAGAAGCCCTGGAAAACGGAGAAATTTCTCCTTTTCGATATGAACACTACTTAACATTCTTGCAAGAGGTAATTGAAGCGGAGAGGAGATATTAAAATGATTCAAATTGCCCCTTCCATTCTATCCGCCGATTTCTCCCGACTGGGAGAACAGGTGCGTTTGGTTGAGGATGCCGGCGCGGAAATTTTACATATTGATGTGATGGACGGACACTTCGTCCCGAATCTTACCTTTGGACCGGCTTTGGTTAAATCCCTAAGGGCTCATTCCAGGATGCGCTTTGATGTTCACCTGATGATCGAAGCGCCGGAGCTTTTTATTGCAGATTTTGCTGCGGCTGGGGCAGAACATGTCACCTTTCATTTAGAGGCCACAGACCATGCCCACCGTGTGATTCAATTGATCAAAGAACAGGGGATGACGGCGGGAATTGCCCTCAATCCTGCCACCCCGTTGGATGGTCTTAAGTACATTTTACAAGACTTGGATATGGTGCTCTTGATGACGGTCAACCCTGGATTTGGGGGACAAAAATTTATAACGAACGTTATCCCCAAGATTCAGGTTCTCCATCGCCATCTTCAACAAACCGGGTCCTCTTGTCTAATTGAAGTGGACGGAGGAATTAATCTGGAAACGGTACCTGTGGCTGTTAACGCAGGAGCTGATATTCTGGTGGCCGGGGCTGCTGTTTTTTCCCACCCTGATCCTCATCAAGCAGTAGAAAAACTTCGTCAAGCGGCGCATTCCATGATAAACGAGTCATGAAAATTGCAGTATTGGCAAACGGAGCTTGGGATGTAGAATGGGGGAGTCAGGTCCTCAAAGAGGTCGATTTTTTGATATGTGCGGATGGAGGCGCGAACCATGCCGTCCTTTCTAAACGTCTGCCTAATCTTCTAATCGGGGATTTGGATTCGATTACCCCAGAGAATTTAAAGCAATGTGAAAATGCAGGCTGCGTCATGAAACGATTTCCCCGCGCAAAGGATGAGACGGATCTTGAATTGGCACTTATATATGCTGAAGATCAAGCCCGTCTTGTTCGTGAACAGGATATTTGGCTCTATGGGGCGACCGGAAAACGAATCGATCATTTTATGGGTAATATAGCCCTGATGCTCGCCTACGCCCGGAAAGGATACCGGATTCGCTTAGGCGATCCTGAACATGAGATCTGGATCCTGCAAAGCCGCGAATGTATCAGGCGGTCACTTGGACAGAAAATTTCCTTGATCCCCTTGTCCGAGAGAGCAGTAGTTACAACAGAAGGACTGCATTACCCTCTCACACAGGGAGAGTTATGGCAGGATTCCCCGCGCGGCATCAGTAATGTGTTTCTTGGCGAGGAGGCCGTGATTGAAGTGCACGAAGGATGGGTTATGGTGGTGTTATTTGCACGCCAAACCCACAGCACTGCCGCTATTACAAGGGTCTCAGAAAAAACAACGGTGAAAGGAAAAACAATAGTTAGGTAATATTTCATTTCCTAGCTGTGATGGTGGAACTTTTAGGGGTGTCGCCAACATTTCCGACAAAACCCTCGCTAAGGATACTACTAGAAGTAAATTATAGTTAATCACGGACCACCCGTTAAACGGGTGGTCCGTGATTCGGGCGCGGCCACTACTTATACTTGAGATATAACGTATTGATCGCATCGAAGGTAATATCCTCCGATTTGTATTTTATTCCGTCAATGTCCACAATATCATTTACAATAACAAAAAGGCTGATTGAGCTGCTGCTGTCAATGTAAAACGAAACTAAAAGGCAACGTGCTTGTGTGGGTGCTTGTGAGGTGCATTTGATAAAAGAGGTTTTGGTGAATAAGCTCTCAATTTGCTTTATGATTTCTGGGTCTTTGATATTGATAGTACTGTTGCTATCGCTGCTGACTGGATCACAAATACCAATACATTTTGTATTTTCAAGCTTTAATGAAATTTTATCTTTATCCTTGGAAAGCATATTTCCCCCTTCGTTTGATGAATTATGACTCCCGCATGCTGATAAGATTATCACAAGTATAATTGATAAAAGAATACCCCATAAAACCCTGTATCTTTCTGGTTGAATCACTTACACTCCCCTTTTCAATGTCTCCAGAAGGTTTTGGTACGTAAATAGTATGGACAGTCATTAATGGGGTGACGATATAAGCCAGCAGCGCCCCATTTAGAAGTAACTGTAATATTGGAGCCGCTTACAGATGTAACGTTTCCGGAATGCGCTCCGGTATAATATACCTTGTCACCGGCCCCGGGGTTTGTTACTTGGTGATAATATCCATAAGTCATATAATAAGCTGGATCCTCCATCCACCACGTATTGCCAGTCGAGGATAAATACCAGGCATATGAATGACAGTTGTAGTTGTAAGTGGCAGTGCCAAGTCTTGTTGCTGTAGGATATGCCGCATCATAGTAATTATTTATAGCCGTTTTTTGAGAAGATGTCAAATCTTGCCGCCTGCAGACCAAAATCGGGTGAATAGACTGTGGAGGATACACATAGCCATAGTATAAGATATCTCCGGGAGCTGCCGCCATTACCGTTGTTTTTTCCATTACAAGGGACGACGTCTGAAGCTTATCAGATACTTGTTGTGAAAGTGCCACTACGGCATCTTTTTCATCCAGACTCAGCATATCGGATACTTTCGGATAGGTCAACAGAGACTCAATAAACATCTTTTGAATGATTTCGGCATCACTGATATTGTTCTTTGTTTCATCGGCCATCATTTTTTCTATGGTATTCTTGTAAATAGTTTGAAGCTTTTCCGCCAAGTCTGGTCTCTGCAAAAGAACCGCAGCGCCGTTAAACTCCAAAGAAAGGCTTTCAAACCCTTGTGTTGTATTGTCATAAGCATAAATATCAATCATGAATGGATAGTCAAGTACTATCTTTAACAGCGTCGCCGTATCCATTTTTTCTGCTGTACTTAGCGGGATATTCAGCATTTCCTTCAGATGCACAGATGAATAGTTTTTCCATTCCTTTGATTTTGGAGTCATCGAAAATTCGAAAGAATTCTGTGAATCAAAGATGTCTTTTTTATCAATGCTTATATCGTCGACCAAACTGGTGGAAACACGTGTAGCGTCTTCTGCAAATACTGCAGTTGTTCCGACACTTAATACCATCGCAATAACAAGAATACACGCCAATAGTCTTTTTTCATTAAATCTACCTCCACTTTCATTTTATTATATAAAACTATTTGTTCTACCATGGGTTATTATAATATATATTTTCCATAAATTACTAGCATTACCTTTATATTGTATATATCCTGTGGTTTTATGACAAATATCGCGTTTCATTTAAAAATTTGGTTACCAATTATCCATTTTTCGTGACAAGAAGCCACTGCTTTTTAGGCAATGGCTTCTTTGACTTTTTCAGTGGCCTCAATTTTACTGGTTTTTCGGGCATTTTTTGATGTATTGAGGTTAATGAGAAGAACCGCCCACAAATATTCAAAGCTCCCCTCATGTATAATTATGTTATTACCAGGCATAATAAGTTTATTAGTCCCTTACCCAAAAACTAACGAACCTTGCTGCATCCAGAATAAGGGAGTGAACTATTGAAAGAAGATAAACTTTTAATTGCAGGAGTAATAGGGGCTTTATCAACTATACCAGCTGAGATTGTCACAAGAATATTATTAATTTTTGGGATTGGTAAGTATACTATTTATCAGCTTGACAGTTTAATTTTCACTATTAATAGGCCTACAACGATTCTAGGCCTAATTGTTTGTTTGATAGTTGGAGGGACTAGTGCTATTTTATTATATTTGGCATTTGAAAGACTTGGTTCAGATAACTTAGTTATTAAAAGCGTTATGTTCGGTGTATTATTATGTATATTCTTACAAATAATACTTAAAACTGTTGAGGGTATATTTATAGATATAAGACCTATAAGTGATTATTATACTCATTTGTTTGGCGCTGTAATTTTCGGGATAACAGAAGGTATACTATTTAAGAGGTTTTTATTTAATAAAACTACTCAATAAAGGAACAATATTGCACCTTAAAGTGGGGAGTAATTTCAATAATTATTGTAAATTCTCAAGTGAACTCGTTCAACTATAGTTGAACATCGCGGTGGGGAGTCTACCCCCACCGAAGCAGAACTTGTAAGAAGTGGGAGTCTTACGATTGGATAAAATGGGGTTGTAACAAACGGAAAACAAGTTTTGTTACAGCCCCTGTTTTTTGCATAAGTATAGTTTTCAACTGTGCATTGGCTTTGCTACTTGTAATGGGAGTGGAATGATGCTTGGAAGGATAGCCCCACTGGGTTGCTGTTAGGATGACAGATACGATTGAAGAAGCTCGGAGGCGGCATGGGATGTCGGGAAATGAAAAAAGCCCGACATAATATCGGGCTTTTGATTCATTAGCTAGCGCGCTGAACTTTTCCGGAACGTAAGCATCTGGTGCAAACTTTGATTCGGGTGGGAGTACCGTTCACAATTGCACGAACACTTTGCAAGTTTGGTTTCCAAGTTCGTTTAGTCCGTATATGAGAGTGGCTGACTTGAAATCCAGAGACTACTCCTTTGGCGCATATTGCACATACATTAGCCATGCTCTAAAACCTCCTTTGCAACCGAAATGACACTTACTTATATTATCAAAAGTCTTATGGTTTGGCAAGGTGTTCCACGCGATTTTTCGGGGCAAACACATCTTAACAGACTGCCAATATCCATACGAAGTGTATAATATAGAAAAATTTACGAAAGAGCTCCGAAAAGACCAATTGGAAATTTAGCTGAAGAGGGAGTTTCTTTGAACATTATTCAATTTCTTGGTAGAATAGTATCAATGCAGACGATGATGGAAGGAGCGGATCCTACTTGGGAAAAGAAATTATTAATAGTTTAGGTAAAATTGTTATTTCTGAAGAAGTCATATCCACGATAGCCGGTGCTACCGCTGTTGAGTGTTACGGTTTAGTGGGCATGGCCTCACGCAAAATTACAGATGGATTTGTTGAATTACTAGGACGAGAAAATTTAGCTCGTGGCGTGGTTGTTTCCATTAAAGACAATGAAGTGGTTATCGATCTCTTTATCATTGTCGGGTACGGTGTGAAGATTTCTGAAGTTGCAGCCAGTGTTATGGAACGCGTCCGTTATACTACCGAGAAGCTTACGGGATTAAACGTGTCCCAAGTGAATGTGAACGTTCAGGGAGTTCGCGTTTTAGAGTAGTGCATGAGATTAGGGGGATACGGTTTTGGGACCAACGGCTAAGACAATAAGTGTGGTAAGCGGACAACTTTGGAAACAAATGATGGTTGCAGGGGCGAAGGCCTTGGAACTAAAGAAACATGAGGTTGATGCCTTGAACGTTTTTCCTGTGCCGGATGGTGATACGGGCACGAACATGTTTTTAACGATTCAATCTGCAGTGCGGGATTCCGAAAAAGTAACCGGCCAGGCGATCAGTGAAGTGGCGGAAGCTGCTTCGATGGGGTCCTTAATGGGTGCCCGCGGAAATTCCGGGGTCATTCTCTCCCAGCTTCTACGCGGGATTGCTAAAGGGTTTGAAGGGTTGCCAACCGCAAATCCCCTGCAAGTGGCTCAGGCTTTGCAAGTAGGGGTGGAAACGGCATATAAAGCGGTTATGAAACCAGTCGAGGGTACAATCTTGACGGTTTCGAAAGAAACAGCGAAGGCCGCGTTAATCATGGCAAAGGGGGGAGGCTCATTGCTCGATACCCTTCAAGAAGCTCATGATACGGGCTTGAAATGCTTAGCAAAAACACCGGATATATTGCCGGTGTTAAAACATGCGGGGGTGGTTGATGCCGGAGGACAGGGGTTCCTCATTATTTTAAGCGGCTGGATTGCTGTGTTAGCGGGGGAAACGACCGCTTCAGATAACCTTTCCGAAGCGGTGAAAAAGACAGCTTCGAGCGTTCAAGAAGCGGAAGATTTACAACGGGAATTTATGCGGATTGAAAATCTCGATTATCCCTATTGCACTGAATTTCTGGTTAAGGGAACTGATTTGCGTGTTGAACGGATACGACAGGATTTGAAGGATCGTGGGGATAGCTTACTGGTAGTTGGAACACCCGAAGTGGTAAAGATTCATGTACACGTTAGAAATCCGGGAAGAATTTTAGAATATGCCATACAGTGGGGTTCTCTCCACCAAGTTCAAATTCATAACATGCTCGATCAAAACGAAAGCATGGCCCATGCGATGAAGGACGCACCAAACAAAACAGTAATTGCGGAAACAAACACTCTCAGCGGAACTCAATCTTGGAAAGATTTTGGGGTGGTTGCAGTAGTGATGGGGCAAGGTATTGAGGATGTCTTTAAAAGCTTGGGTGTCGATGAAGTTGTGTATGGCGGTCAAACTATGAATCCGAGCACGGAAGACCTTGTTGAGGCGGTGTGTAAGATTTTGGCACGTCACGTCTACATTCTACCGAATAATGGGAATATCATTATGGCTGCTCGTCAAGTTAGTGATCTTGTCCCAGATCGTAGAGTTTATGTAATTCCGAGCAAATCGATTCCCCAAGGGATTTCCGCTCTACTGAATTTTGATCCTGAAGGAGAAGCAGGGACTAATACCCAAAATATGGAATCGGCGCTAGGTAATGTTCGTTCCGGAGAAGTGACTTATGCAGTTCGTGATTCCCAGTATGAGACGATAAATATCTTGGCTGGAGATATTATCGGGTTAGTAGAAGATACGATTGTCACTTCGGGCCAAACGTTATTTAAAGCAGCACAGACAACGTTGGAAAAAATGGATTGGAAAACGCATGATTTGGTTACCATATTCTATGGCGAAGAAACAAAACCAGAAGAGGTTAAAGGTCTTGAAAATTGGCTTCAGGAAGAAAATCCAAACGTTGAAGTGGAGGTTCATCCTGGTAGGCAACCGCTCTACTATTATATTTTTGGTGTGGAATAGCTTACCCTCCAGAATTTTCCGGAGGCTTTTTTACGATAGCATGAACTGGTTAATGGAACCGTTGGAATGGGAGTGAAAACATCATGCGGGCCTACGAAGATTGGATTATTGAGGCTGATTTACTATGAAAGGTACTCAAGCGCAACTTGTTTTGAATAATTTCCAACGAGCACTTTTGGCGGAAGAAAAACAGGGGTTTACGAATACTGGAGTGTTGGGTGGATTTCATGCCTTTTTGAGAGGAATTCTCCCTCGACTGGAACAGTTATTTCCGGTCCATGACATGGATTTGCTTAAGGATATGGCTCAGCAATATCCCACCTGGAGCCCACGGCGACGCAGGGAAGCCTTTGCGAAACTTCGTCGCTTCCTGCAGGAAATTACGCTGGAAGCTCAAGAGAACCCGGCGGAAGATGAGACATTATATGTGGCTGGGAAACACCAAGTGCCGGATAATGGGGAAGTACAGGAAGAACATAGAACACAGAAAACACAAGAAGATAACAAAGAATTACATAAGCCTGTTCGTACAAGTAACAGTCAAGAAATTTTCCTGGAAAAAAGGGCTTTGAAGGGGTCAAATTTGGTTTCTGGGCATACAAAGCCGCTTCAATACTTAAAAGGGGTCGGACCAGAAAGAGCTAAGCAACTTGAAAGACTGGGGATCCATAATGTACTGGATTTACTGCAATATTTTCCTCGCCGCTATGAAGATCGTCGCAAGCAAACGATTGCGGAGTTGAAAGAAGATGAAATGGCAACGCTTGCGGGGAAAGTGGTAGCAGGAACTATAACGAGCGGCAAGATGAAAGTGGTTAAGCTGAGTATTGACCAGGAAGGGTGCTTGTTCCAGGCCACATGGTTTAACCAAATTCATATTCTCAAACAATATCCTGCAGGAACACAAGTTGTTGTAACAGGAAAAGTTCGCTGGAAACAACGGGTGCCGGAAGTACTGGCGACTGATATTGAAAAGGTCGAGGCGAGTGCTCCGGAGAATGCCCCTGACCTGGGTTCGCCAACGATTTTGCCGGTTTATTCAGAAACGGCACGCTTATCCTCCAAAGTAATCCGGAGTTTAATTCAAAGCGTCCTGGCTCAAGTTGATACAGGTTTTCGAGAGATACTACCCCGAGAAGATCGGCAGGAATGGATGGAGCGATCCCTCGCTTATCGGGAAATTCATTTTCCGGAGAATTATCCAAGCTTAGCCCAAGCAAGGGATCGTCTGGTTTGGGAAGAGATTCTCTTTTTGCAATTAGCGGTCGCGGGACTACGCCGGGGCATGGAGCGGCTTGGAAGTCCTCCTTTAACGGGCGGAGAGGAACTGATCCAGGTTTTTTACAACTCGTTGCCTTTTCAATTGACCGCAGCTCAACACAGAGTGATCCAGGAGATATTCCAAGATCTGACTAGACCGCAAGGAATGGCTCGCCTGGTCCAAGGGGATGTCGGTTCCGGCAAAACGGCGGTTGCAATAGCGGCGCTCCTGCGTGTGGTAGGCTCAGGGTATCAGGGGGCAATGATGGCGCCGACAGAAGTTTTAGCAGTACAACATTTTCAATCGCTTGAGAAAGTGTTCACCCCCCTGGGAGTTTCGGTTGTATGTTTACTGGGTAGTCAGAGCAAAAGTGTACGGGAGGAAGCATTGGCGAGGATTGCTAATGGGGAGGCACAAGTTGTTGTAGGAACACATGCCCTTATTCAGGAAAGCGTGGTATTTAAAGCGTTAGGCCTGGCGGTTACCGATGAACAGCATCGCTTTGGTGTACGACAGCGCTCGCTTCTTCAACTTAAAGGGGAAAGTCCTCACGTCTTGGTCCTCAGCGCGACGCCGATTCCACGGACCTTAGCCTTGACACTCTACGGAGATTTGCAACTCTCGGTGCTTGATGAGATGCCGGTTGGACGAAAGCCTATTATAACCCGTCAATTGGCTGAACGTGCCCGCCCTAAAATGGAAAAATTTCTGGAGGAGCAAATCAAGCTTGGAAGACAGATTTTTGTTGTTTGCCCTTTGGTGGAAGAATCGGAAACACTGGACCTCATTTCGGCAACGCAGCGGGTTGCAGACCTCCAAGTCAGGTTCCCGAACCGTCGCGTCGTCCTCCTGCACGGTAGAATGAAGGGAGCGGAAAAAGAAACGATTATGACAGCGTTTCATGCGGGTGAGATTGATATTTTGGTTGCCACGACTGTGGTTGAAGTCGGGGTCAATGTCCCGAATGCTTCGGTAATGGTGATCGAATCGGCTGAACGGTTCGGTCTCGCTCAATTGCATCAACTTAGAGGAAGGGTTGGCCGGGGCGGAGAACAGGCTTACTGTTTTTTATTGTCAGGGAATATGAATAGTCGACGTTTAGACATTCTCTGTCAAACGGAGGATGGGTTTAAGATTGCCGAAGAAGATCTGCGTTTGCGCGGCACCGGGGAACTATTGGGGACACGGCAGCACGGTTTGGCTGAATTGCGTCTTGCGGATCTCTCACGGGACGGTCATCTGGTTGAGAAAGCCTACCAGATGGCCCAGAAAGCACTGCAAGACCCGGAAAAGTATGATTTGCTTTTCCGGGAAGTGCGGAGGATGTTTCCACCGGAGAAGATTGGGGTGCATTAGGTGGACGAGTCCCGATGCGATTCAAAACGATTTATCACTTGCACTCTGTAATGACCGGATTGATTCCGGTCTTATTTTTTATGGTTTTGTCTAGTTGATGGAGGGTTCTGTTTTTTGTGCAATTTGCCTCTTGTCTTTTCCAATTTCCCAATACCTAATATGCTTCTATATCCTGCTTATAGCCAAAGGAAAAGACGTCCGGTCAGACGTCTTTTCCTTTGGAATTATGTAGGAGCGTTAGAGATCTAACTAATGTCATTTCTGTTAATTCCAGTTGTCCAGTTCACTACTTCATAATCATAACGGAACTTGCTTTAATAAGGGCACTGACATCGTCTCCGACTTTAAGATTCATTGAATCTGCCGACCCGGTAGTAATCGAAGCTACTACAACTGTTTGAGCGCTTCCTTCTATGATTACTTCAGTTGATACCGGGCCTTTCTTAATGTCCTTAATCTTCCCCTTGAGCTGATTTCTTGTCGATAGTTGCATATATGCTACCCCCATTTAAGAATTTCTTACAACGATAGTATTGACATTATAAAGAGATGTTTATACGTGCACATAACATATTTAGGTCTTATGTCCTGGACCTGAAGTAAATATTCTTAAATGATTAGTGGTGATTAATTGTAAATGAAATTCAAATTCGCCACCGGTCCAGATACTATTATCTTCCTGATAAACTTAAACTTTAGAACAGTATTAATCCAAACCAATTAAAATAGATATAAACCATTCTAAATCAATTTAGACCAGGCTAAACATATTGACAGAGATGATTATCTACTTTAAACTAAATATTAGTCTTTATTTTTTTACCAATGACTTCCTAACTCTCGAGCTGGGGTTCAATGCCATATCACATGTTATTTTTAGGACTATAGGAGGGGTTCTTGCAACTCTACTAATTCAGCGTCAAAAGCCTAGGCTCTTGAATTGGGCTAACCATAGTTTCGGGGACAGACCATGACTGACCATAATATTGATAGCGATGCCGACAATAACAGGATAATTTGGTAAGAGATATTTTGCTCAGGTAATATCTAAGATTTCCTGCTGATTAATTTTGATTGCATATACGATTAGGGAGGTAATTGATAATGGTCAAGAAAATTGCGACTATGATGGTAACTTTGTTGCTTGCTTTAATGATACCCTCCATGGCCTGGGCCACCAATGTAAGTTTACACTTGAGCAGCAGTACAGCAAACCCTGGAGATACTATAACCGCCTCAGGAACCAATGATCCCAACGTTTGGATTAGTATCAAAGTTCTTGATTCAGAGCAAAGCATAGTTTTTTTCGACTCTGTGAAAACGAACGCAAACGGGAATTATACTATGGATATTCAAGTACCTCAATCCAGCGGGCCTCTAACCATAGTAGCAGGTTCCGGCACTAACGTAGCAAGCAAGGTCTTGACCTTTGGCACAGCGCCGCAGCCCGGAACAACAGGAACAACGACAACTCCAACAACTCCAACAACCCAACACTAGTCAAGGAATATCTAATCTCAAAAAAAACCAAGATGCTTTAGCAGCTTTAACCAAAGCCACGACTGAACAGGTACAGAATGCTCAACTGCCGACTGATGTTCCTGCAGTGGCTCCAGCGGATACAAAGGCAATTACCTTGACAACAAAGGATGGTGTCCAATTGGTTGTGCCAGCCGGTGCTGTT